>CAZKSS010000055.1:0-8877 GCA_964555545.1 uncultured Planctomycetales bacterium | reverse complement strand
TATTCCTCGCGCACCCGCACGCGGCGGCGGGCTTACCTATATTATTGCTGGGGGCAGTGACGAGCGGCGGCGGGGAAGGAGTAATCATAAAGAGGTTGTTTTCGGCTTTAAGGTTAGAAGATCCTTACCACATTCCTGAGGCAGAATACTTGGATAGGAGGCAGGCCAATGGAATAGAGATTTGCCGGATCCGTATCCCAGCACAAGAAGGCTGCAAGCGTTTGCCAGAAGGATTGCAGATACTTCAGAACGAACTGGCAGATATTCGCAGGGCGCAGATTACAGACTTCGACCTTCTTTTCGGTGAAGAAGGGCTAATCGCGATTTTCCCGGTTCTTTCTCCAGCACAGGAAGCAAGGTTAAGCTTAGGGAAAGCCGCTGCAGATGAATTCTTAAAAATGGAATTACGTTATTTTGACCTGCGGCCATATTATTTTGAGGGGCCATTTACTTACTCATCAGAATTCCTGAGAAAATGGAAGGAATTTGCGAGAAAACAATCCCGCTATAATCAAGCAATTAAAAGATACAAAGATAGCCGATTTAGAAAAATAGCTAATAAGATTACCGCCGCTTATAGCTGGCCTTGTTTTGCTGTGGCCATAATGAACCCGCAGACAGGAAGAGTTAGTCTGAGTTGGTTTGATATGAAAGAAACACCTGGTGTCCTGCCTAAATTTGGAGATGGCTTCTACAAACAAATAATTCCTATATTCCCTACGGTATTTCAAGGGGCTCCTGATACTAGCGACAGCGCATATCACCGCAGTATTTTTACCCGATTATACTTAAGGCCTACTGATAGAGTTTTAGTTGTCGGTCCAGGAACGGGTCTGGATGCTTTAGCGGTATGGTTGAGGACAAAAGCAAAAGTGTATGCCATTGGATTAAATCCCTTAGAGGTCGCTAACCTTCAGACTACGGCTGATGTGGCTGGATTCGAAGTTGAAGCAATAGTCGCGGATAATATCATCTCCGAAGAAGGCAAACCGCGCTTTCCTTTTCGCTTTGATAAAGTCCTCTGGAATATGCCTAAGGCCTTCGGCCAGCCGCCAGATACTTTAGCGGCTACAGCTTTTAGATATTCCCAGATGTGGGATGGCGATGTAGAAGGTAAAACACTAGAAAGATTTTCCCAAGGCTTGCCTTTAGTGTTAAAACCAGATGGAGTGGCGATGGTCTGGAATGGAACTTTACAGAGCCGCTCCATAGAGAGAATTTTAACGGCAAATGGCGTATTAAGCGTCATCTTTGAACAAGGAGTTTATCTGATTAATATTAAGAATCCCGGCCCCAGTGATTACCAGGTACGAGAGCAATCGGATGTAGCGAATAGAGGGACGTCTTTCAACCCAATCGGAAGGGTGTCCCCAGGTGGTCGGCGTAGCGGCTCTGCGCTGATTGAAATGCTGGCGGTGATTACTGCTGTGGCTGGGCTTGTGTTTTTGTTGCCCTGGACAACTAAACATTTAGCCTTTTTCGCTTTTGTAGCGCTAGGTCTATTCTATTTGGTGGGGGTAGGTTTAGGCGTGATGGGTACGCAGGCTGCGGCGCTCTCTGGAAAGCCTCTCGGCAATCCACATCCGGATAAGGGTAAGATACCCGATTCCCTTAGCCGCAGCAATCTCCTTCAGCGGCTTAATTTGGGTTTCGTCCATCCTTACCGAGATAAGGCGCTTGCGTGGCTTGATGAATTTGATGTTATGGACTTCTTTCAGCTCATCAAGAAATTCGGTAGTATCGTGGGTATCCCAAAAATTGGCCTCTTCTTCCTCAGATTTAAATTTGGGAATTCTAGATTTCTTCATAGGTTATCTCCTCTCTTTACAAAGTTTCTTTTCGTTTTCCGTCATATCCCTTGCGGTGATGACTCTGATGGTTCCGTTACCTCTATAATTCGCTATCGTCAGGATGAACCTGCCAGCGTCGCTTTGGCTGTAGATCAAGTAGGTACCGCTGCGGCCTTTAAGAATGAGCGGTCTGTTATCGCAGGCTTCTTCAACCTCTTCCGGGGTGACGCCGTGTCTGGCGATATGCTCTATGTTAGCCTCATTCCATTCGAAGGACCGTATCTTCAAACTGTTTCTCCTTTCGGCAATACAAGTATATTCGTATATACAAAAGATGTCAAGAGAAATTTTGTATTTTTTGTAGTCGCTATTGTGGTGCTTTTAACGTTCATCCTCTTCTTCGGTCACCAAATCGCCCTCGCCCTCGCGCACCTGCACGTGGCGGCGGGCCTGGTTGTTCCGGGGCTGGTGGCGGGGCTGGTGGCGACGGGTGGCGACGGCCTGCGTTGTCTCGATGACTTATTCACAAAGCGGATATCTTCTCTGGGTAGCGAGCATAACAGATATGTTTATTCTCTTGATGCAGAATTCAGCGCGTTAGACGCACAGGCAGTCCATTTCAAAATACATTTTCTTAAGAGATACGGCGAAAACCCGCCTTGTGAAATAGGTAAGATCGCTGGCTATCTTGTCTTGACAAACGGCAAAGAATTAGAAAAGACAGTTATTACCAATGCTAGTTTTAAAACTAAAGAAGATGCGGCTGGCGCAGCTGGTCTCACCTTTGCAGTTTATAAGGCAATAGTAGATACGCTTCGTCCGGGAGGGGCTTTTATATTTGCCAATATAGGGGAACCGCGGGCGATATATCATCTGGCGCACATCTTTTATCAAAAGGACGCAGCAGCGCAATTCCGCTTATCAGAAGGTATTAACCATAGACCGCAGGATATTTTAACGGCATTAAAGGTTGTTGAGAATAATTTCAGGGCGCAGGAAGGGAATCATAAATTTCCTCTCGTATTTCGCTATGAAGATCCAGGGTCGCACCCGGCATATGTAAACCTTTGTATGTTAGCAAATTATGCCAGAGAAGGCATTATCCGCGGCCACCTGTCCTCGCCTGAAATTCAGCATACCCACATTGGGGCAGAGCTTAGGGCTTTAGACCTATCCGATATTGGATTCAGCGAGGTTCCCGAAGCCGTGAGCGCGCATTATGAAAATAAGGGATTCTGTAATATAGGCGGGATTAAAAAGGCAGGGATGATGATTAGTACCCTTTCCCAATTACGTCTCTGGGAAACGCTTTCAGAAAGGCAGGTATTTAGCGATCCTTTAGCGTGTCAAATCCAGGAATTTATCTATATCATAAATCCCGGATTGCAGGATGGTTTGAGCAAAGCGGGCGCTTTAGATGAGGATTGTTTTAATGCAAATTATTATTATCCCTATGTCTGCCACCATGCCTCTCTGGTTAGTGCAAAGTTGCTAAGAGATATATGGAGCAGAGATAACCTAAGAGTTGTTTTGTATTGCGGCAATACGGCACCGGGATCTGTCGCTAAGAAGCATTATTGGCTTATTTTGACCATTAACGGAGAAGATTATTACTTGGGTTTTACCGAAGGACAGTTTTTCTGCAGTAAGCCAAAGCAATTCCCCGTAGACAAACCATGGGTTGAATTTAATTCTGATTTTATAGCGTCCTATAAAGAAAGCAGGCTGGATAGGCCGGTATTCAGAAAAGACCCGCAGGCAGTTTACAATATACTTAGACTAACAGGTATTAAAGCGGCTCCTGAAAACGAATTTCCGGCAAAAAAGAAAATAGTCAGAGAGATTATTGATCTAGTATCTATGTCTCCTTCAGTACAGAGGCTATATAGTTTTACGCCCGTTTCATTAATCCTGTGGTTCTTGGGCGCCTGGGCGGGAATCGGGGTTATCTTCCTGCTCGGGGTGATCATCTGGATTATTATAGAGAAATTCAGGCCCCATCCGCTGGTGAAAAGCGGTTTGTACACAAAGCAAGAATTGAAAGAAGCCGAGGGTTTAATGGCGCGTTTCTATTCCCACGGAAGAGCATCTTTAACCCAGGAGGAGCTAAGCGAGATAATTGAATATATGCAGGCCTCAGGTGAGTCCGCTTACAAAAGAATTTTGCAGAGTTTTAACCTGCCATTATTGTTATTAGGTATTGTCGGGCTGGCGTTTTGCCTCGCAGGCGCAATCATCTCCTTCGCGCACCCGCACTTGGCGGCGGGCCTGGTGGTGCCGGTTGTGATAGTGGGAATGGTGAGGACGCCGCGCATAAAGACTAAGCCAGATGGATACTGGAAAAACTGGGATAATTTTATCCGAGAGTTAATTATGGCAATGAGGCAAACCAATACACCTCCTACGCTGCAAGAAATAAACGCATTTCCTACGGCAGAGGATTTAGAGAGGGGGCTGCCCCTGCAAGAAAAGTTAGTTGCTATGGGGAAAAGTTCGCTTTCTCAGGCATTTCAACATTTTGGAGGTAGAAATGCAGTAAGAGAGAGATTAGGGTTTCCGGTTATCCACCGCACAGCTGAAGATCCGTTAAAGGAATGGGATTATTTTGTCAGAGAAATATTTAAGATTATGCGCGGCAGGCAAAGGAATCCTTCCTCAAAAGAATTGGCTGGGTTTCCTAACCAAGAGGATAGAGAAAAAGATTTTCCGAGCGATGGGCTGTTACGTCAGCTCGGTAGGCACGATATTATTAAGGCAATTTGCGAGTATCACGGAGGGTATACGGAAGTAAGAAAAAGGCTAGGATTTGATTACTTAAGAAAAGGCAAATATTCTTTGGGAGAATGGGATAACTTGGTTGCCGAACTGTGCGCGGTTGTGAGGGGATTAGGCCGCATTCCCTCTAAAAAGGAGCTGGCGAGTTTTCCTAATGCCAAGGATAAGAAGAAAGGCTTGCCCGGCCTAGACCAACTTAAGGATATGGGGAGAGCTGATATAGCATCTGCTATTATGCAAAAGCACGGCGGGATGTCTGCGGTGCGTGCTCGCTTAGGTTTTCAGGTCTTGCACCGGACAAAAAACCTTTCTCTGGCAGTTTGGGAAAACATGCTTGCGGAATTATATATGATTATGAGGAATACGGATAGCCCTCCTACCGAAGAAGAGTTGGCTAGTTTTCCTAACGAAGGAGATCAAGAAAGAGGTTTGCCAGCCAGAGAAGATTTTGAAAAAGGAGGGAGGTTAAGGCACAAGCGCTATGTTTTAAGGGCAATGAATAAACACTGGGGAGGCTACTTTGGGTTAAGGGAAAGATTCGGCATGGAACATGTGCGCAGGGTCGGCAGGTATAGCTTGCAGGATTGGGAGAGAATGCTGGCTGAGCTTTATATGATGATAAGGGGCACAGATACTCCTCCTACGCAAGAGGCCTTGGCTTCTTTTCCAACTCAAGAAGAAGCTGCTGCCGGTATGCCGCGCAGAGAAGATTTCCAGATGCAAGATAAGGGGTACCTCTTAGGCGCTATCCAGAAGCATCACGGCGGGATAAACGCGGTAGCGAAGAAAATGGGGTTTGCCATCAGGCACGAAAATTATAGCCCGGTAAGAGACTGGGAATATTTACGCGGGTACTTGGTAAGGCGCCTGCGCGGTATGGATAGGGAGCCTAGCGAGGAAGAACTAAGTGATTTCCCCAACCCTGAAGATCTGGCAAGAGGTTTTCCTATGGGTGCAAAACTTAAGGAGTGGGGCATTGATCCTATTCTTCTGGTGAGGTGGTATGGGGGCATTGATTTATTGCGCCGGAAATTAGGTTTTCCTCCTTACCGCGTGCATAATTTAGACAGTGTCAGATATTGGCGTAATGCTGAAAGGTATCTATGGGAAGTTGTGGCCTTAACCGGGAGATTTGATTTCGGACTAGATGCGTTGCGGCAGATAGACAGGGCTTGGCTTTATCATGGGCTTGTCCAGCGTTATAGGAAGAAAGCCGCCGAAAGAAGATTCAGGTTAGTTTTTGAAAAATCGTTAAAAGAGCTTTATGTAATCTTGGGCCAGGACATAGAAGGCATTGATCCCCCGCAGATAAAAAGGATAGAGCTCTTTCTAAAATTAAAATATGGGTTAATTAGACCATCAGAGATCATACCTCAGCAACAGGCATTGATGTTAGAGGTTCCTCTTGAAGAATTAGAGGCACAGGCGCAAAGGGCACTTAAGATGCTTTGTCAAGCAAAGATAGAGGCATTAACACAACTGGCTAATAACATAGAGAATTTGGTCATTGCCGGTTACGATGCTTTTAGAGAAGGCCGTATTGCCGAGGCAATGCCGATCCTAAAAACCCTTCTGAATTTGGAGCCGGAAGATAAACAGGCGCAGGCCCTTAAGAAGAGGGTTTATCGCAGTAGGTTTACCCGCAGAACAAAAGCTAAAGAGGCGATTAAGCCGGTTCCGGTTTTCCCACAGAAGAAAGCGACAAAAGAGAGAACCGAATGGGCCCAGGTGCGTAGCATTATCCCCGATTTAGTCAATCCTTTTAGCATAGGGTTGGTTGACCCGCCTTATCGGGTTTTAAAGAGTGACGAAGCGCTAAATTTGATAAGGCAGATGCGCTTGGGTAATGCCGCTGCCAGAGAAGCCCTGATTTGCCTGAATTTAGGGCTTGTACACTATATCGCTAAAAATTTTGTAGATCAGGCTACTCCATTGGGTATTGAATTTGAGGATTTGGTATATGCCGGCACTTGGGGTTGGGAGGATAAGATTCAAGGATTAGCAAATGCGTTAGAGATGTTTGACCCCACAAGAGGCACAAAACTCTCTAGTTATTTGTCAGTAGCCATCAGAAGGGCTATTTTACGCCTCATTGAGATTAAAGAAAAAGGAGGAGAGGATGTTTCTCTCGAAGAACCCTTAGCCGAAGACACTTCGCAAACTAAGGGCGAAAAAATTAAGGATGAATTTCAAGATGTATTTGAAGAAGTATTCCAAAGGATGTCTAAGCAAGAGATTATTTCAGCCTTAAGAAGAGCAAAAATTAAAAAAAGAGGGCGAGAGATGTTTATTCTACGCCTCATAGAGAATATGAGTTTGGAAGATATAGGAATAATTTATGGAGTTAGTAGGGAAAGGGTTAGGCAGATTTTGGATGATGTGTTGATTAGGCTTTCCCGCTCAAGCAGGTTAAAAGATTATTTCCAGGACTATCTAGTTAAGAAAAGCAAGCGCGTTGGTGCGGTGCCAATAGTCTTATTGGTGGGAGTCACTCTGTTTATACTTGCGCTTCTTTTAGGCCGTGAAATCACCGCAGAGCTGCACGCCTTCGCCCTCGTCCTCGCGCAGCCGCAGATGTTCATGGGCCTGGCTCTTCCGGCGCTGGCGGTGGGGATGATGACGACGAGCGGCGGGGCGGGAGTTAGTGGAGCAAGTAATGTCATTGAAGCGAGGCCGATTATTATTGATGTGCATTCGGATACGCCTGGAGCAAATGCCAAGAAAATAATTGATGAAGTCGGGGCAGATGCATTGGGAATAATTGTGCAGGAACGGACCCGAAAACACGTTTTAGCTGGATACGAACAGTTTATTATAGGAGAAGCTCCTGTAGTTAAGAGGGGGTGGTTAAGCCACTCTGCTAAAGGCCAAAGAGATCCGCGCTTCGTATTAATCGGAGGGCTTTTTGAATCATGCCTGCCTGACGTTTTTGAATATGTTGTTATGTGGAGCGTTGACAGTATCGGCAGAAGCGTAGATTCGGTTGAGATACACTTGCCCATTTCCCCAGATATGATAAGGACTCTTAACGATCCTAGATTAATCGGCAATGTTGCTTCCCGCGATAATACCTGGAAGTCTGACCTCGATAATAAATACGTCTTGCCCGTGGCAGCCGATAGCGATGCCTATGCTTTTTACATCAATAGTAAAACTAAAACTTATAGAACTAATTGCACAGGAAAACAAGCTTCGCTGAGAGTTTATCTTTGGGAAAATACCGAAAGGATGCTAAGTGTTCTGAAATCGCCCAGCATAGGGATGTCTTTGCAGGTAGATGGTCGAGGCGGGGCGGGCGAGGCGGCGGATGATTTTAGCGATATGCCGCATTCGGGCCCTGGTTTATCCCGCGGCGGTCCGGCTGCGGACGGCGGCTGCGGCCTTTGGCCGCAAGGCGGCCTTCGCTCGTCGTCAGATGGGATTGACGGTGGCTCGGGACTTCGCAGGACTTCCTCGCCCGAAGGAAAATATGAGGGTTCGGTCGGCGGCGAGGCGCCGGTAGCGGGAGGGAACGAAGAAACCTGCCCCAATTCCTCCGGTTCTCCTTGGTTGAAAAACAATGATGTGATTATTGAAGAAATGCAGGAGAAAGACTTGACTAAACTTTTGGCGCTCCGCATGGCCGCCTTTTATCCGCCTGGTTATTTAGCGCCCGAAGATTCGGATGATTTTTTCGCTTACGATCTAAAAATGTTTAAGGAGGGTAAATATGAAGGAGGTATTTTTATTGCCCGCATTGGCGAAGAATTTGTAGGATACAGTATCGGTATTGCAAGGCGCGGAATAGGCGAAATAATAGAAATCGCTACACATCCTGATTTTCGCCAACAAGGCATAGCTACTGCGCTATTTGCCCAGGCATTAAAATCAGTTATGCAATCCGATAAAGTCGTGGTGGGAGACCTTTCAGGCGAAGAGTATACCATCCGCATAGCAAAGAAGTTTGGATTCCGGAGTAGCTATCATAAGATGGCCGAGCTAGAATTGTCCGATGAATTACGGCAACGTCTGCTCAACTTTTTAGATAATCCACAGCATTTCGGGTTTAATATTGAGAAAGCATTGAAAAATGGGGACGTTTCTAATTATTCTGCCGGCGCGGGCGAGGCGGATGTAGCGAATGGAGGGACGTCTTTCAAACCAATCGGAAGGGTGTCCCCACGTGGTCGGCGTAGCGGCTCTGTGTTGATTGAGCTACCGATTGTGATTGCCATGTTGGCCCTAATAGTGATAGCTGTGGTGTTGCTTCTGCCAGTACTGGGGCATTTGGGGGACACCCTTGTGAGGGGATTCAAAGACGTCCCTGTATTCC
>CAZKSS010000054.1:0-9010 GCA_964555545.1 uncultured Planctomycetales bacterium | reverse complement strand
CAACAGACTATTTCCCGTCTGGAAAATCCCCACAACAATAGCCTCTCTCTGAATACCCTCATCAAAATCGCAACCTTCTTTAAAAAGGGCCTGCGGGTCCAATTCGTGTAATTGTTGAACTGCTTAGCGGGTCCTGCCTGCCAAGCCACCCGCTAAGGGGATTAGAAATATTCCTGATAGACCTCTTTGAAGCGCTGGAGGGCGTTAGAGAAGAAGTTGCGGTTAGGCAGATTTGCCGGCAGCAGAGCAGCCTCTTCTCTCTCCGCGGCCTGGGAAACCATGCCTAGGCAAGTCAGGTAGGTTAAATATTTATGGCCAGACAAGGCCTCTTCTTTATGGGCCAAAGAGGAAATCCGGGAATCATTCAGGCGACCTAATTTCACTGGACTGCCCAAGGTATTCTCTAAAGTCTCTAAGAACCCTTCTAATAAGACGGTCTTCCCTACGGCTACAAAATTATCCGCCAGATTTAAATCCGCTTTTTTATCCACGGCCTCTTTTATTTTCCGGCAGATAAACTTTGTCTTGCTGTTGATAATTTCGGCAACCAATTTATGTTTTATGGGTTTGTAGGCATTCTCTCTTTTGATGAGGATCTCTTTCTCATCGGCGATCTGCCCTAAATTCCCTACTGCGCCGTAGGACCTTTTCACGTCCTCAGCCAGATCATAGGCTATCTTTAACTGCGCCTCTAATTCTCTGGTCAAATCGTCTCCGCCTATTTCTAGAATCTCTATATCCTTAAGCATCCCGTCTTGAAAGATAAGGATTTCGGTGACATCGCTGCCAATATCGCATAAGATATCCAACCCTTCTTTGACTCCTTGGTTAAATACCGCTTTGCTGGTGGCTAGCCCTGAGAAGAATAACCTCTTTATCTCAAAGCCGGCCTGACTCACTACCCGCGCCAGACTCTGGATAGAAGAAAGTTTTCCGCAGACCAGATACAAATCCGATTCTAATCTGTGGCTGTAGAGCCCCAGCGGATTGTTGACGCCGCTGCGGGAATCTATGCTGTAACCATAAGGTATCTGGTGGATGATTTCCTCTTCCAGGTTTGAACCCAAGACCCTGGCCTGCTCATTTACCTTCTGGATATCCGATATGCCCACCACCTTATTACCTCTTTCTGCGAGAGGTATAATCGCGTGGCTGTGCTTGGTGGTGATATCCTGGCCAGAAATATTCGCGTAGATATATTTGATATTTATTCCGGATTTGGCCTTTAAGTTTTTCAGGGTTTTCCCGACGCAACTGATGAGCTCTATGGAATCTACGACCACACCTCTCTGGATACCCCGGGAAGGCAGGCTCTCAAAATAAATATCCATAAAGCGCTTTCCCTTGGTCTTTACTACCACGGCTGCGATCTTACTGGAACCGATATCCAGGGCACAGATATAACTAGTGAGCACGGCTCTCCTTTAATTTTATCACTGGGTCTTTGAACCGCAAATCAATATACCTCATATTGGGCAGGTCATTCTTGGACTGCATTAAAACATTCGCCAGAATATTCATCTTACCCTTGAGGCCCTCATCGCCTAATTTTATCTCCATCCAGAGTGGGGTTTCTGTATCCTGGGGTAGACTGATGAAAACTGAAAAGTTATTCGGGTAGGCGACGTCTATCCTTTTAATTTTATAAAATCTTAAGACCCGATTGACCCTAAAGGCCTTGATGGTATTTAAGGCGGCGTTTAACTCTCTGTTGCTGTATTTCCTGCCGACCTGGGGTCCGAAAATCTTTGTCTCTAAACCGGTGATCATCGGTAAATCCGTATCCCTTAAATCCCCGGGTGCGGCAAATAACACTCCCTCCTGATCTACGCTAAAGATGCGGTATAGTTTTACCAGCGCCGCGGGCCTACGCCTAGTGAGCTCTACGTATAAGCGGTTTGGCGGTATCCGGATTAATCGGACGCTACGATAGAGAGGATTTTGCTCTAGAATATATCTTGATTCCTTCCTTAAGTCAAGGGCAAATATATTTTCGCCTTTAAGATAACTTAAGTCAACGTCGGTGTCGCGAGGTGCAATCACCTCCCTGATCCTAAAATAATGCGCATTCCTCAATATCCCAGATACAGCTGATGCGCCAAATAAGAGGAGCAGAAAAACTACGGCAATAATAATTGCAACTTTAGTGGGTTTTTTCTTTCGCATAAGCCAACTCAATAAGTTTAAGACACAGCTGTAGGAAATCTATGCCTGCGGTCTGGGCTGCCTTAGGCAACAAACTCATCTGGGTAAGACCGGGGATGGTATTCACTTCTAGGACAAAAGGAATATTTTCCGCGCTTAAAATTATATCTACCCGGGAACAACCAACGCACCCTAAAAGCCGGTGCGCACAGAGGCCAGCCCCCCTTACCTTCTCGGTAAGTACTGCCTCTAATTTGGCAGGCACAGTGTATTCGGTCATGCCGGCCTGGTACTTGGCTTCGTAATCGAAGAATTTCTTCTTGGGGGTTATTTCTATTACCGGAAGGGCCTGCTCCTCTAATATTCCGACGGTAACTTCTCTGCCTCGGATATATTCTTCAATCAGAATCCGGTCATCAAAACTAAACGCCGCATCCACGGCCTCAGCCAAGGCCTCATCCTCCTCCACAATGGACAAACCAATGCTGGAGCCCTGCGTCGCCGGCTTAACCACCAAGGGAAATGCCGCAGGGTTAATCCTGTGGTCTTGATGATATGCGTTCTTATCCAGGAGGCTGTATTTGGGAACATTCAGACCGTGTTTCTGAAAAATTTGGCGCGAGGCAACTTTATCCATAGCGAGTTTGCTCGCCCGGACGCCGGAACCAGTATAAGGAATTTTGAGGTTATCTAAAAGCCCCTGAATCTGGCCGTCCTCTCCGAACCTACCGTGTAAAGCCAAAAATGCGCAATCTATCTGCTGGGATTTTAACAAGCGAATGTTCTCTTCGGCGTTATCGCTGCGGATGTCAATAGCCAGCGTGGCGTATCCGGCATTGCTTAAAGTTTGATATACCGCCTTCCCCGATTTTAAGGAAATCTCCCTTTCGCTGGAAGGTCCACCCATTAAGACGCCGATTTTACCGAACCTTGTCTTTGGCATCAATTCCATATCTTAATTTCTGGCTCTAAGGTAATTCCAAATTTCTTCTTTACTGCGCTCTTAGCCAAAGCCATTAATCCTAAAACATCTCCTGCCTTGGCCCTGCCGAGATTCAAAATAAAATTGGCATGCTTTGCAGAAATCATTGCTCCGCCGATCTTTCTTCCTTTTAAACCGCAGAGATCTATTAATCTCCCGGCAGAATTCCCTTTGGGGTTTTTAAAAATGCAACCCGCCGAAGGACTGGAAAGGTCCTGCGCTTCTCGGCGTTTTTTTATAAATCTCTCTATCCTGTTATTTATTTCTCTTCTCTTTCTCTTTGCCAACTTCAGGCGTGCGCCTAAAATGATATATCTTTCTAGGCCAGACCTGCGGTATCCGAATTTTATCTCTTTAGGGTTGAGCATTTTAATCTTGCCGTGGGCATCTATGAGCTTGATGGCCTCTACCGACTGCGCGATACTCTTACCCCAGGCGCCGGCATTCATTGCCAATGCCCCGCCCAGGGTCCCGGGAATACCAGCCAGGAATTCTAATCCCGACAAACCCCTGCTCTCGCCTAAACGGATGAGTTGACTCAGCCTTACGCCGCTGGCTGCCTCTACACAGTTCTTCTGAAAAATTACCTTTTTAAAGAAGGGGGAATTTAACCTGACCGCCACGCAATTCACTCCCTTATCCGCGATCAAGATATTGCTTCCCCCGCCTAATACTAAAATTGGTATTTTATATGTCTTGCCGGCGTTAAGCAATAATTTTAAGTCGTTTGTATCTTTGGGCTCAATGAGATACTTAGCCGGCCCGCCGATTCTGAAAGTCGTATACCTCGCCAGCGGCTCAGCAAACCTGACCTTGCCTTTTAAACTCTTTAGCCAATTCATCGCAGACCTTGACAATATCCCCTGCGCCTAAGGTAATTACCAGATCCCCTGGCTTGACAATTTCCATGATCCGGGGAACGATTTCTTCCTTATTTAAATAGCGCACTTCCTTATCCGGATTGTATTTTTTTATTCTCTCGCAGACCAATTCCGCCGTCACTCCCTCCAGCACCGGCTCACTCGCCGGATAGATATCCGTAACATAAACCACATCTGCCAAGGCAAAGGACTGGGCAAACTCTTCCAAGAGCAATTTTGTACGGGTATAGCGGTGGGGTTGGAATACGGCAATAACCCTGCCCCTGAAGTTTCTTATAGCCGCCAGAGTTGCCCTGATTTCCGTGGGATGGTGCGCATAATCATCGATTAATAAATAGCCGTCGGCGTCAAATTTGATATCCGTCCTGCGGCAAGCGCCCTTAAAATCTGCGAGCGTCTTTTTAACGCATCTTAAATCTATCCCCAATTCCAACCCCAGGGCAATCACGGAAAGGGCATTGGAAATATTGTGCCTCCCGGCCAGCGCCAGGGAAAACCTCTCTACGAATTTATGCCGATAGAGACAATCGAACTCGCAACTGAAGCCGTTTATTTTTATATTTTCAGGGTGGATCTCCGCATCCGGGCTCAGGCCGAAGGACACGTATTTATACGGATAACCTTCGGTTAAATTTTTCAAGTTCACGTCGTCAGAGCAGAAAAATAGGCAGCCCTCGGGCCTAGTCTGATGGATAAATTCCTTAAAGGCCGACAACTCGTTCCCGAAGTTTTTATAGTAATCCAGGTGTTCATGGTCAATATTAGTAACTATAGAATACTCGGGCCGATAATATAGGAATGTCCCGTCGGATTCGTCTGCTTCAGCCACAAAAAACTCCCCTTCGCCTAACCAGGCCTGATTATCCGTATTCTTTAAAATCCCCCCTATGGCCACCGTCGGCCTAAAGCCCGCCTCTAATAACAGATAGGAAATTAATGCCGTGGTGGTAGTCTTACCGTGGCTTCCAGTTACAGTAATGACGGTTTTCTCCTGCATCAGGTCTGCCAGGCCTTGAGCTCTTCGGATTAAAGATACTTTTAGTCTTTCTGCTTCCTGGATTTCCGGATTGTCCTGCTTTATTGCAGTAGAATAGATCACCACGTCTGCGCCGGCGAGATTAGAGGCCTGGTGGCCGATAAAAATCTTCGCCCCCGCCTCCCGCAGTTCCTGCGTAAGCCTGCTCTCTTTGATATCGGAGCCGCTGACCCTTTCGCCGCGGCGCAAGAGTAGCTGGGCAATGCCGCTCATCCCGATTCCGCCGATACCTATTAAATGGTAGTGTTTAGACATGGAAAGAAATAACCTGACTCACTAACAAATCCCCCGCATCTGAGCGTTCTATCTTATTATAATTATAGCGCATATCTTTGAGTTTCTCAGGATTATCCGCCAACTCCTGCAACCCCTGCCTCAAGGCAAAGTTATCTAATTCGCCATCTTGGATAATGATAGCACAGCCCTTCTTCTCCAGAACCTGGGCATTTTTTAATTGGTGCGCAGAGGCAAAGGGATAGGGGATAATCATGGCAGGGGTGCTGAAAAATATCGCCTCTGATATAGTGGTTGCGCCGGCACGGCAAATCAGGATATCGCAGGCGCTATAAGCATACGGCATCTCTTTTAAAAAACCAAAGACCCGGGCGCCGATATTTAATCCGGCGTAGCCCTCTTTTAAAAAACCTCTGTCTTTTACTCCTGCCAAATGAATAACCTGAAATTTAGAGCAATCTTTTAAATCCGACATCCCTTTTAAAAAGGCGGTGTTTAACCTGTGGCTCCCCTGGCTTCCTCCCATGACCAGGACGGTAAACTTATCCTGAGACAGCCCGAAGAAATCCAGGGCCTTATTTTTTTCAATTTTTTTAAAATCTCGGCGGACGGGGTTACCGGTAACGGAAATTTTATTTACATAAGGTTTAAGATAATCCTTGGTCTCTGCGAAAGATACCGCGATTTTATCCGCAAAAATTGCCAAAAGCCTATTGGCCTGTCCGGGGACGACGTTCTGCTCGTGGATTAAAGTCTCTATCCGCAAAACCCAAGCAAATAATATTAAAGGAACGGTGGCGAGGCTGCCGAATCCGACTACCACATGGGGACGGAATTCCAGCAATACGCAGAGACTCTGTAATGCGCCTTGCAAAAACTTCACCCCGGCAATCAGATTCCTGGAATTTGGCCTTAGAGAAAGGAAAGATATGGCATGATCACGAATCTCATATTTAGCCAGTTGTTGCTGGTCGATAAAATTTTTTTTAGGGAGAATTAAAAGGGCCTCTGTGTCGGGATATCTACCCTTTAAGGTGTCTATAAAACTTAGAGCCGGAAAGATATGCCCGCCGCTTGCGCCGGTAGCAATCAAGACTCTCATGGATATTCTCCAGTGCGGGCAATATTGATCAGTATCCCCACGCTAATCATATCAAAGATAAAAGAAGAGCCGCCGTAACTGATAAAAGGCAAAGGCAACCCCTTGGTAGGCAATACGCCGCAAGAGACACCGATATTTATGATTGCCTTAAGGGTAATCATCAGGATTAACCCCAAGGATAAAAAATAGGCAAACTTATCCGGAGAATTCTTAATTACCTTCAGCCCTTGCCGGATAAAAAGTATAAACAAGATGATTAGCCCTATGGTGCCGATCAGCCCTAATTCCTCTCCGATAATGGAAAAGATAAAATCTGTATGCGCCGCAGGCAGATAAAAGAGTTTTTGCTTGGAATGGCCTAGGCCTACCCCGAATATCCCTCCTGAGCCGAGGGCAATCTGCGACTGGATAATCTGAAAGCCGCTGCCCTTGGGGTCTAACCAGGGATTTAAAAAAGACAGGATACGCATCCTGCGGTAAGGGACGCTGAAGATCAATACGTAGAGCACAGGTAAGGCTGCCAAGAGCACCGAAAGCAGATAATAGAATCTTACTCCGGCAATAAAAAGCATGATAAATACTACCGCTCCTAAAGCCACGCTCGTACCCAAATCCGGTTGGATAAGAATAAGCAAGGCAACTACCCCTAAAACCAGTATCGGCGGAAGAAAGCCTTTGAGGAAAGTCCTGATGGTCTCATCCTTGCGGCTGATAAAATCCGCAACATAGATAATGACCGCCAGGATCGCTAATTCCGAAGGCTGAAAACTCAAGAATTTAAACCTGAACCAGCGGCGCGCCCCGGCAACCTCTCTGCCTATCCCGGGTACTAAAACCAGGATAAGCAGCAAAACGGATATCGCTACCAGCGGCTTTGCCCAATTCCTTAAGGCCCGGTAATCCATGGCCATAACCAGAAATGCCAATATGACCCCAATGAGCAGGAAAGCGACGTGCCTTTTCAAAAAGAAAAATCCGTCCTTGTATCTCTCTGCGGCGTAGATACTGGAGGCACTGTAAATCATGACGATGCCGACGCAGATTAGAACCACTGCAATGCTAAAGAGGTTCAACCGTACATTACGTACCATATTTTGAATTTACCAGAGCACCAACCGCCTGTTTAAAAACCCTGCCCCTCTCTTCATAATCGCTGAACATATCAAAACTCTTGCACATCGGGGAAAGCAATACCTTATCTCCTGGATTGGCCTGAGCAAATGCTTCACTTACTGCGTCTTCTAAGGTAGGGGCCTCCGTTACGGGAAAAAGCCCGGCGAAGGCGCGGGCGATATTGTCTTTGGCCTCGCCGATTAAAATAGCCGCCCTGACTTTTTCTCTGGCTAAATCTTTAATCAGGCTATAGTCATTGCCTTTCTCTCTTCCTCCGGCAATCAGGATTATCGGCGCAGGCATATTCTTTAAAGCCCAAATAGTCGCATCTGGAGTAGTAGCCTTGGAATCATTAATAAATCTTATGCCGTTAATCTGGGTTATTTCTTCCAGGCGGTGCTCTACGCCCTTAAATTCTCTAAATACCTGTAATACTAATTTTTTATCTATTCCCAGTATAGAACTTACGGCCAAAACCGCGCATTGGTTAGGATTCATATTTTTATCTGGATAAAAATATACAACATTAGTCTTTGCCTCTCTATCCAGTTCCCGAATCACTGGGTCATCATAATTCAGGACCAGATAATCGGATTTATCCTGATTCATAAAGATATGTTTTTTTGCTTCCAGATATTCCTGCATATTCTTGTATCTATCCAGATGGTTGCGGCCAAGATTTAAGATTACGGAAATGCGCGGTTTAAATGTCTCGATGTGCTCTAACTGGAAGGAACTTACTTCCAGAGAGACGAAATTATCAGGACCTATTTTGTCTACTTCTCTAGAGAAGGGTTTTCCGATATTACCCAAGATGAAGGCCCTTTTACCGGCTGCCTCTAATACTTTACCGATTAAGGTGGTTACCGTAGTCTTACCGTTGGTGCCGGTAATAGCAATGACAGGCGCAGGGCATAAAATTGCCGCAACTTCTATTTCGCTGATAATAGGGAGATTAAACTCTTTTGCCCAAATAATCGGAAGGGCCTTATCCGATACGCCCGGCGAGATAACCACTATCTCTCTATCTTTTATGAATTCAGGGGTATGCCTGCCTAATTCAAGTTTTATCTCCGGAGATTTTAATTTTGCGGCTGTCTGGCGGATGGCGGCGTTATCCTGATTATCGCTAATGCTGACGTGGGCACCCAAATCATAAAGTAGGTTCGCACAAGCCAAACCCGACCTAGCCAGACCCACTATCACCACCGACTTATCTTTAAAATAATCAGTATTGCGCATCCGAAAAATTACCTTATCTTCAAAGTCACCAGGGTCAGGAGGGCGAGTAAACTGGCGACTATCCAAAACCTGACAATAACCTTATTCTCCTGCCAACCCAGGAATTCAAAATGATGGTGGAGTGGTGCAATCTTGAAGATGCGCCTACCAGTCAGACGAAAAGAACCCACTTGTAAAATGACGGATAATGCCTCCAGGACGAATATCCCGCCGACAATCACCAAAAGTAATTCTTTCTTTATTAATATCGCCACCGTCCCCAATGCCCCTCCCCT
>CAZKSS010000053.1:0-9113 GCA_964555545.1 uncultured Planctomycetales bacterium | reverse complement strand
AAGATTACCTGTCTGATTATAGAGAACCCGGCGCGCCGCTAAAATTATCTCCCCGATATTCTGGGATTAACCAGCCGGCAAAAGTGTTTTTTAAGAACAGCCTGGAGAAATTGCGCTCCTTTAGGGTTGTGCGCATCAGCAGGAAACCCGCCTTGGTCATCATCGCCATTGTAGTCTTGGCAATTCTTTTGTTTAGTTTAGGTAAGACTATTTCCTCCCGGCGCAGCAGACACCGCATTAGGATACCCGTCGCCCTGCTAAGGTCTAAGTTGGCGAAAGCGCCCATATCCAAAGTTGCTTATAGAGAATCTGCGCAAAAGGAGGCGATTTCAACTTTGCGATTAGGCCTGCGCGCCAAAGACGATTGCTGGGTAGATTTAAAAATTGACGGGAGAACCGTATTTCGTGCGATATTAAAAAAAGGTAAATTCGAAACGTGGTCTGCCCAAGAGAGGATTGACCTTTCCTTGGGTAATGCCGCAGCCGTAGAGATGGAATTAGACGGCCGGGCCATCCCGGTATTAGGTAGGAGAGGACAGGTCATCAAGGGCATACGCATTACTAAAAATGAAGGTCTGGTAGTACCGCGATGAAAGATAAGGTCGGCATATTAAGTTTGGGTTGTCCCAGGAATCTTGTGGATTCGGAGAATATCTTATCCCGGCTTAACCTAAAGGGCTACCCCATCGTAGATATGGCGCAGGCAGATATAGGCATTGTGAATACCTGCGCCTTTATTGAAGACGCCAAGAGAGAATCTATTGAGGCTATATTGGATTTAATTGAATTGAAAAAGAAGAAGGGCCTGAAAAAAATTATTGTTTACGGCTGCCTCACCCAGCGTTATAAAGATGCCCTCCGAAGAGAATTACCCGAAGTGGATGCCTTTCTGGGCAGGGTTTCTTTGAACCACTCCTTAGATTCTTATTCCCTCACTCCCCGGCATTATGCGTATCTGAAGATCTGCGAGGGCTGCCTGAATAATTGCAGTTATTGCGTCATCCCCAAGATTAAAGGTGGGTTTACGAGTCTGGATATGTCTTCCCTGAGGAAGAAAGTGCATAAATTCAATCGCCAGGGGATTTCAGAATTGAATATTATCGGACAGGATATCACCGGTTATGGCTTGGACTTATATAAAGAACTCAAGATCTGTGCGCTTTTAAAAGATATTCTTAAGCATGCCCCAAAGATTGGCTGGGTTAGGCTTTTATATTTATATCCCAGTCGCATCACAGACGAGTTAATCCATATCATTGCCGACGAACCGAAGGTCTGTAAATATGTGGATTTGCCCATACAGCATATTAACGACCGTATTTTAAAATTAATGCATCGGCAAACTCTCAAAAAAGATATCCTAAAACTTATTGAGAAAATCAGGAAGAGGATTCCGCAAGTTGCTTTAAGGACCTCCGTAATCGTGGGGTTTCCTTCTGAAGAGGATAGCGAATTTCAGGAATTGCTTTCTTTTATCCAGGAGATTAAATTTGAACGCCTGGGTGCCTTTATCTATTCCCGGGAAGAGGGCACGCCAGCCTTTCAATTAGCAGGGCAGATCCCTAAGAATACAAAAATAGCACGTTTTAATGCCGTGATGTCTACCCAGCAGAGAATTTCTCAGGAGGTTAATCAGCAATTTTTAGGACAAGTCCTGGATGTCCTTATTGATGAGAAAGAAGATGGCCATCCTTCGACTTCGCTCAGGACAGCCCTGAGCGAACGAAGTGAGTCGAACGGGCGTTATCTGGGCCGCAGTCAATACGATGCCCCTGAAGTCGACGGCTTAGTATACGTTAGTTCTAAAGAGGCATTGCAACCGGGTGATTTCGTTAAGGTAAAAATTACCGATACACTGGAATACGATTTAGTAGGAGAGGTGGAATGAACATTGCCAATAGGGTAACCATGCTAAGGATTGTCCTGACCTTTGTATTTATGTTCTTTTTATTTGTGCACGGCTTTTGGGCAAAGGTAGTGAGTCTACTGGTATTTATCATTGCTGCCTTGTCGGATTTTGTTGACGGTAGGATCGCGCACAGGAAAAATATGATTACCGATTTTGGGAGGTTGATGGACCCTATTGCCGACAAGATTCTGGTGCTGGCGGCATTTGCGGCCTTTGTGCAGATGCAGTTAATCGAGGCCTGGATGTTTGTGATCATAGTATCCCGTGAGATATTGATCACCTCATTGCGGCTTTTCGCGCTCAATAAAGGCAAGGTCCTCTCCGCAACTAAGGCAGGAAAACATAAAACTGTGTCCCAGATGGCAGTCATATTTATTATCTTAGGATTTATCGTTTTGAAAGAGGCAATGCTGACCTTCTTTACCTGGAACCCCGGATGGGAGAAATTCTTCCGCCAGGGGATATACCTCCTGATGTTGCTTACCGTGGGGCTGACGCTTTATTCAGGCCTTTCCTATCTTTGGGAGAATCGTAAAATTATAGCACGGTTTTAATGCCTAATTTAAATCCCAAATCCTCCCGCCCAGTTATCTCAGAGCAGGCGGGATCCCGCCCTGGACTGCAATATCTGGCGGGACAAATCCCAAACTCCCTGATAAAGATAATCAGTACTTTCTTTTTTGTAGGCTATCTGCCTTTTTTTCCGGGGACATTTGCCAGTGTCGTAGGCATATTTTTATTTTATTTAGTCAAAAATAATATGCTTATCTACCTCTCGTTGAGCTTGGGCCTCTTAATTTTAGGATTTTGGGTAAGCGGCAAAGCCGAAAGATTATTTGGTAAGAAGGACGCCCCCTGCATTGTCATCGATGAAGTTGCGGGTATTTTTTTGTGTTTTCTTTTTATCCCTTACGATACAAAATTGATGCTTATCGGTTTCGTCCTCTTTCGCATCTTTGATGCCCTCAAGGTTTTCCCTGCAGCAAGGCTCCAGGAGCAGCGCGGTAGTATCGGCGTAATGACCGACGATATAATTGCCGCTATTTATACCAATATTCTCCTTCAGATTGTTTTCAGATTTACTTCTTTAAGGATTTCGTAGAGCGGCCCTTGAGGGGTGAGATTACTTTTAAAAAGGGCGATTCTAGTCACGATAAATTGCAGATTTTTCTTTGCCGGTTCGCTTTCCCAGCCTTTTAAGCCCTCGACCAGTTTTATCCGATTTAAACCTGACCTTACCCTGCCGAGAGTAATATGCGAAGAGAAAGGTCTTTTTTCTTTGGGTATTCCGATTTCGGCGATTTTTTCTTCCAGGGTTGCGGCAATTCTTTTAGTTTCCGCATCACCGCTATCAATCCCCAACCAGAGTACCCTGGGAGAATTAATACCTGGAAAAGCGCCGAGCCGGCTGAGGCGGATAGTGAATTGATTTTGCGCGAGAGCCAGATTTTCTAAAATCCGATTAACTTTTTCCAATTTCTTCTCGTCAATCTCGCCTAAAAATTTTAAGGTTAAATGAATATTTTTTGATTCCACCCATTTTACATCCGCGCCTGTGGCTTTGAGTTTGGCCTGGAGGGTGTCCAGGTAATCCCTAATATCTGGGGGGAGTTCAATGGCGATAAAGGTTCTCATCTAATAATTCCAAGGCCTTTAAAGCGGATTTCCTCCTGATTGTTCCGCGGCTGCCTGTAAAATGATATCTTTGGCAAATATTTTTATTCCTTCCGGAAACGGCGATAAAGCAGGTGCCTACGGGCTTTTGCCAGGTTCCGCCGCTTGGGCCGGCTATACCGCTCAGGCCTATACCGAAATCGGTCTTAGCCAGTTTACGCACATTTTGGGCTAATTTTAAGGCCACTTCAGGGGAGACCGCTCCTTTTTTGGCCAAAAGTGCAGGCGGTATTCTCAGGAGAGTTTTTTTTGTTTTATTGCTATAGGCCACCACGCCTAAGATAAAATATCGGGAACTCCCGGGTAAACTGGTCAGGAAGTTAGAGAGCAGCCCGCCAGTGCAGGATTCAGCCACGCTGAGAGTTTTTTTATTTTTCAACAGGAATTGATGTATTTTATTGACAAGGGGTTCCATAATTAAGGGATATTATAGATGCTTTTAAAGGTATTGACAAGTGCAAACTTTTTGTTATAATAGACGCCACCTTCGGGAAAGGGTGAAAATCCCGGCTGGTAGTAAAGCCTACGAGCCCCGGATATGCGGGGTAGACACTGTGGAATCCAGTGGCCAATAGTAGAGCCTAGATGAGAGAAGGGGGAGTGGAGTTTCAATTTTTATCCCGAAGGTTTGCCCTTCGGGATTTTTATTTATGGTTACCTTTAATTCTATACCAGAAATTCTAGAAGATTTAAAGAATGGCCGGATGGTTATTGTGGTTGATGATGAGGACCGCGAAAATGAAGGCGACCTGGTCATGGCGGCCTCCTTTGCCAAACCCACAGATATAAACTTTATGGCTAAATTCGGACGCGGTCTGATCTGTGTACCCATGGAGGAAGAGCGGCTCAGAGACTTAGACCTTGAGCCGATGTTGGGTGATCAGGTTAGGTCTCATCAAAAGGACCCCTTTTCTACTGCCTGGATGATCTCTGTAGATGCAGCGCGGGGTATCACCACGGGAATTTCTGCCTTTGACCGGGCACGCACCATAGAGGTTTTGCTGAATCCGCAGACTAAACCCGAAGGCTTAATCCGGCCAGGTCACATCTTTCCGCTTGAGGCGCGCAAAGGCGGGGTATTGGTCAGGGCAGGTCATACCGAAGCCACGATAGATATGATGAAGTTGGCTAATCTTTATCCGGCGGGCGTGATCTGCGAAATTATGAATGAAGACGGGGCAATGGCCAGACTCCCCCAGTTGCTTAATTTTTCCCAGGAACACCATCTCAAAATTTGTTCCATTGCCGACCTAATTGAATATCGCCGGCGCTTTGAAAAATTAATTGAGAGAGTTAGCGAAACAACCCTGCCCACAGAATTTGGTCAATATAAGTTAATTTTATACCGTGACCTAGTTAGTCAGCAAGTCCATGTTGCCCTGGTGATGGGCGAATTTAAGGATGAGCCGGTGTTGGTCCGCGTGCATTCCGAATGTCTCACCGGAGATGTCTTCGGATCTTTGCGCTGTGACTGCGGTAAACAATTAAAAAAGGCCATGCAGATTATTGACGCACAAAAGCAGGGGGTGATCTTGTATATGAACCAGGAGGGCAGAGGTATCGGCCTGATAGATAAAATCAGGGCCTATGTCCTGCAGGACCAGGGCCTGGATACGGTTGAGGCCAATGAGGCCTTAGGCCATAAGCCGGATTTGCGCAATTACGGGATAGGGGCACAGATCTTGGTGGATCTGGGCCTGGAAAAGATCCGTCTATTGACTAATAATCCGCGCAAGATCGTTGGACTGGAAGGATATGGATTAAAGGTTGTAGAGCGGGTGCCTTTAGAAATTGAGCCGAATCCTTTAAATTACAAGTATCTTAAAACCAAAAAAGAAAAATTCGGCCATAATCTAAGCATAGATTGAGACGATAACTCTTGCCGTAGGGACTGTCCCCGCCAGGGCTATAACGTAGCAACCCTAAGGGGACTGTCCCGAACCCAAGCGAGATACGGCTTGCAAGCGAGTTAAGCCAAAAGACGAAAGGAGAAAGAAATGACTAAGATGATTGAAGGTAATCTGCTGGCCAAAGGCAAAAAATTTGGCATTATTGCTTCGCGCTTCAATGATTTTATCACCAAGGAGTTAATCGCCGGATGCCTGGATACTCTGCTGAGGCATGGCGCAGAAGAGAGTGCTGCCACCGTGGCTTGGGTGCCGGGTGCATTTGAAATTCCTACCGCGGCCTTAAAAATGGCAAAGTCAAAATCTTTTGATGCCATTATTTGCCTGGGAACAGTTATCCGCGGCTCAACCCCGCATTTTGATTATATTGCCTCCGAAGTGGCCAAAGGTATAGCCAAGGTTTCTCTTGATACAGGCCTTCCGGTGATCTTCGGAGTGATTACCGCAGATACTATTGAGCAGGCCATTGAGCGCGCCGGCACCAAAGACGGTAATAAAGGCAGGGATGCCGCGCTTTCTGCCATTGAGATGGCAAACCTGATAGAGAAGTTATAGACAAATATACACTTTACACTCCGAGCGGAGCGAGGATATATGCGTAGACGCACACAAGCCCGTGAATTTGCTTTGCAGATTCTTTACCGGATGGATGTTACCCGCGATAGCGATACAGTCTCTCTGGATAATTTTTGGCAATTGCGCACCGAAGACGCTATTTCCGTGGATGTAAAAAATTTTACCACGGAGGTAGTAAAAGGCGTAGCCGTGCATTTATCCGAGATTGACCAAAAGATTACGCAATTTGCGGCTAACTGGCAATTAAGCCGTATGCCGGCGGTGGATAGGAATATCCTGCGTTTGGGTTGCTATGAACTCATCTTTCGCGACGATATACCCCCGAAGGTTTCTATCAATGAGGCAGTGGAGCTGGCCAAAAAATATTCCGGTATCGAAGCAGGAAAATTCGTCAACGCCATTCTGGATAAAATAAAACAAGAGAAAAATAAATGACCCCTTCGCCAAAATATGCGGACCTGCACCTGCATACCATATTTTCCGACGGCACTTATACGCCTGAGCAACTGATAGAAAAAGTCGGAAAAGCCGGTCTCTCCTGCATCGCCCTGGTTGACCACGATACAATTTCAGGGATTAGACCGCTATTAGAGGCAGCCCAGAGAAAAGATATAGAGATCATCCCCGGCATAGAATTGACTACTGAATACCAGGGGCTTGAGATACACATCCTGGGCTATTTTATAGATTATAAGAATAAGGCCTTCAGAGAAAGGTTGGAGGTCTTAAAGAAAAACCGCATTGAGCGCATCTATAAAATAACCGATAAATTAAAAGGCATGGGTATTGCCTTAAATCCTGAAACTGTTTTTGCCCTCGCAGGAGAAGGGACAGTCGGAAGACTGCATGTGGCCAGGGCAATGGTTAAGGAAGACATCGTCGGCTCTATCTACGAGGCCTTCCAAAAATTCATCGGAGATAAATGCCCGGCCTATGTCTTGGGTTTTAGATTATCTCCCCCACAGGCCATAAAATTGATTAAAGATGCCGAGGGTATTCCGGTTCTGGCCCATCCTTATTGCCTGGGTAAAAACGAGTTGATACCAAAATTAGCAGCATCCGGAATAATGGGATTAGAGGTATATTATCCGGAGCATACGCCAGCAATGGTTGATTTCTATTTGGGCTTGGCTAAGAAATATAATTTATTAGTTACCGGCGGATCTGATTATCACGGCGAGGCCAAACCCGAAGTCAAAATCGGTTCAATTAAAATACCCTATGCACTGGTAGAGAAGATTAGACAAGCCAGAGAGAAAATAAAATGAAACACGACCATATTTATTTTATGCATCTAGCGCTTAAACTGGCCTTAAAGGCGAAGGCCAAGACCTCGCCTAACCCCCAAGTCGGGGCATTGCTAGTAAAGAACGGTAAGGTGATAGCGAAGGGTTATCATAAGAAAGTAGGCTCGCCTCACGCAGAAATTATTGCCCTAGACAAAGCAGGCGCAAGGGCCAAAGGAGCAACGCTCTACGTAACCCTTGAACCCTGCACCCATTTCGGCAGGACTGCACCTTGCGTAGATAGGATCATTAAAAGCGGCGTTAAAAAAGTTATTATCGGGATGATTGATCCCAATCCTTTGAATAACGGCAAGGGTGTGGAGATCTTAAAACAGCATAAGATAGAAGTGGAAGTTGGATTCCTGGAGAATAAATTAAAGAAGGTAAATGAGTCTTTTATAAAATATATCACCAAAAGAGTCCCTTTCGTAACCGTTAAGGTTGCCGAATCCTTGGATGGAAAGATTGCCACCAGGACCGGCGATTCCAAATGGATAACCTCTGATCGTTCGCGTGGTTATGCGCATCGCCTGCGTTCGGACTATGATGCGATTATGGTGGGCGTAAATACCATATTGCGGGATGACCCTAAACTGGATGCCTGGTTTTCGGATAAGCAGCCCGTAAAGATTGTAGTGGATAGCCGCTTGAGTACGCGCGCGGACGCCAATATATTTTCCAGGAATGCACAGGTGATTATTGCGACTTTGCCTATTTCTCCGGGTCAGGAAACAGAGAATAGAAAAATATTAGGCGCAAAAGCCAAAATTTTAGAAGTAAAGGAAAAGGCCGGCCAGGTAAACCTCAAGGACTTAATGAAAAAATTGGCGCGTCTGGAGATAGCCAATATTCTGGTGGAAGGCGGCGGCACACTCATCGGCTCTCTGTTTGATGAAGGCCTGGTAGATAAAATATTATTTTTTATCAGCCCCAAGGTTATCGGTGGCAAAGACGCGATTAGTTCAGTAATGGGCGAGGGTATTATGCGTATAGAGAAGGCCATAAAAATTAAAGACATCAAATTAAGGCGCTACGGAGAAGATATCCTGATAGAGGGATATCTGAAATAATATGTTTTCGGGGATTATTGAAGAATTGGCTCAGGTCAAAAGAATAACTAAAATGGGGACGAATACCTTATTTGAAATTAAGGCAGAAAAAATATTACCAGACACCAAAATCGGAGATAGTATTTCCGTGAATGGAGTCTGTGTTACCGTGATCAAGAAAGAGTCGGAGTCGTTTGTATTTGAAGCTATGCCAGAGACCACCAAAATCACTAATCTGGGGCTTTTAAGGGTGCAGGATAAAGTAAATCTTGAACGCAGTCTAAAAATAGGAGATAGGCTATCCGGACATTTCGTCAGCGGTCACGTCGATTGCCTGGGGATAATTCGCAGAAAAAATTACAGAGAAGGGAATCTCTGTTTGGAAATAGCCATACCGCTAAATTTCATATCCTATTGCTTGCCGAAGGGTTCGATTAGCGTAGACGGCATAAGCCTGACTACCGTAAATAAAAAATCCAATACCTTAAGCGTTTATATTATTCCCCATACCCTTAAGAATACCACCTTAGGGTTTAAAGGCCCGTCAGACAGAGTGAATATCGAATTTGATCTCCTTACCAAGAAATAGATACCCACCTTATAGTTATGTTAACTTCTATTTGTTGCTAACTTGAAGAATTTCTGCTATACTAATTCCGAAAAAATCGGGGAGTAGCGCAGTCCCGATAAAATTTATATTGATGTATAACGT
>CAZKSS010000052.1:0-9284 GCA_964555545.1 uncultured Planctomycetales bacterium | reverse complement strand
ACCTAGTAGTGGGCTTGTGTTTCGGCACCGTGGCTTACCTCATCGCACTGGCTGTAGTTAAAAGGGTAAAATATGCAGATAAAAACTGAATTGACCTTCCCCGGTAAATTAAAAGAAGAGGCGATCATCTGCCAATTATGTAAAGAATTTGATATTGTCCTGAATATCGTGGAGGCATCGTTTTCTACGGACACTGGCTGGGCTATCCTGATCTTTAACGGAAAAGAAGAGGAACTCAAAAAAGCCTTTGCCTATTTAGTGAATAAAGGCGTAAAGATTGAAAACACCCCGCCCATATAAGAAATCCCGCTTCTTAATCATAGTCTTATTATTAATCCTGACCTGCGCCGGCTCTCTCTCTGCTCATAAACTCCGCGCCTTAAAAAGGAATTATGCCGACTTTCATTGTTATTATCTGGCTGGAGGGAGGATGCTGCATCGGGAGAATATCTACGTGCCGAGAGATACCCGGGCTGCGGAATTTAGGTATGCGCCTATCTTCGGCTTGATTATGTCGGCATTCGCCCTCACTAATGAAGATACGGCTGATACGCTCTGGTATCTCATTAACTTTTGCCTGCTCATTATATCATTCCTACTCTTAAAAAAGATGGTCATCCCGGAAACACTAAGTTTTAAAACCGGACTCCTGCTCTATATCCTACTTATCTTGGGCACCTTAAGGCTTATCCTGCATAATTTTGATAGCGGCCAGGTCAATATAATTATCCTGGGGAGCACCCTTGGCGGGCTTTATCTGATGCGTCAGAAAAGGGAGGCCTTAGGCAGCGCGATATTTGCCTTTTCCTGCCTGATAAAATATACGCCGCTTATTTTTATACCTTATTTTATCTTCAGGCGAAAGTTTAAATTAAGCCTGATGATTACCGGCTTTATCCTGATCTACCTGGCCTTGCCGGCATTATGCCTTGGGCCTAAGGCCGATATTGTCTATTTAAGGAATCTCTACGCCATTCTTACTCAAAGTACTATTTTAGAGCCGATGACCATCCTGGACCCCAAGAACCAATCGCTATTGAGCATGTGGCAGAGGTTTTTTACCCCCTGTATAGCCTATTTCCATGCCCCGCCTATGCCTCTGCAGGCCCTCAGGCTAAATCCCGGCCAGATTACCTCTATCTCTATAATTTCAGCTATTATTCTCTATGGCCTCATCCTCTATTTCCCCAAGAGAAGAGAAGGGGAGGCGTTTTGCGAGAATATAGATTATGCCTTGCTCTTAATCTGCGTCATCCTCTTTAACCTGAATGCCTGGATGCATAACTACCTCTTATTATCCCTGGGGTATTTTATTCTGCTATATTATTTACTAAAAAAGCACTTCAGGGA
The DNA here is from genome assembly GCA_964555545.1 of uncultured Planctomycetales bacterium. GTDB lineage: Bacteria > Omnitrophota > Gorgyraeia > Gygaellales > Profunditerraquicolaceae > CAZKSS01. The sequence goes on along the minus strand of CAZKSS010000052.1, from coordinate 7,934 downwards.
CAAGGTCATAGGAGGGCTTTTGCTGCTTTCTTTCCTATTAAATCTGATTACCTTAAAGCCAATTCTGGGTAAAATTTGGGCCTATAAAATAAATTTTTATTCTCCGTTTACGCTCAGCGCGCTGCTTACCTTTGTGGCTTTATTAAAGATAAAGTTCTCCCAAGGATGTAAAACTTAAAAAACCCCAGTAAATCCCAGTAAGTCCAAAGTCACTTATCCACAGAAAAATCCCTTTATAACCTAACTTATTGCGGCACAAAGAGTTAACTCAATATATCTTCATATGCCTAAGTTAACATAAGATATATTATATCCCCAAGTGCGACAGAGAGACGCAAAAATAAAAAGCCTGTTTATAAGGAAGTTTTTGGCTGATTCACCGCCAAATACCTCTTAATTTGGGCTAATTGCTCCCTAGTCGGCCTAGATTTCTCCTTAAGCCATCTTTGGATTGTCCTAGGGCTAACTCTCAAGAAATTAGCCAGGTCCTTAGTTTCATAACTGCCACTGTAAAGATGAAATTTATGTAATTGGTACCATTCCTCTAGTTCTTTCTCCATATTCTGCCTCCCTCAAGCCCTCTAAAAACCGCCTATATTTACGCTCCAAAAACAGCCCATTTTGGGTATTTTTATACAGAATCGTAAATAATCTTTTGCTATCTTTATGGCCGTAGACAATCGTATAATATAAGCCATTTTTAGTCTTTTGTTGGTATATTGTCCTTTTAGGCATGTCTAAGTCTTGAAGTTTCATTTCTAATTTTTCAATAAAGTCTTTTGAACCACTAAAAAATTTAGTTACTAAAGGGAAATTTTTGCTCTCTTTCTTAAAAAGAACGCTACCGTCGCCATCAAAAACACCTCTTATAAAATGAGTAAGGAAATCTCCAGGCACATCCGGAAATTTAACCGTTAGGCTTTTTCTTGGGAAAATCCCAAATTTATGTAAATCTTCTACTAATTTTTCCCTTGCAAAGTGAAAGTGGTATAAACCTTTTTGCTGCCTAGATGGTGTAATATTATGCGCTGATCCCATTACTTTTTTAACTTTTTCAAGTAACTCCTTATCATTCATGTCTAATGAAATTACACCAGTTCTAGTTATACATCCATCCGTAATAATCAAACCTAATACATATGCCATCTCAGGTGACCAGCGACTAAAGAAATTCTCGTTTATCTCAAAAAATTGCTGCGGTAATTTACCTTCTTTTTGCGCCACTAATCTTGCCTCAGATTTAGAACGCTGCATTATCCCATATTTCTTGAGTTTCTTATAAATCGCTGTCCTAGAGGTGCCATATATCTTCCCAATATCTCCCAAAGATTTCCTCCCGACCATATACAAGTCAATTAATCTTTCTTTGGTCAAATTATTTAGTTTTGCCATCTCTTATCTTTTCTTTTCGCGGGAACTTATGACGTAGGTGCCGCCTTGAATTTTGATGGTCTTGCCGTTAATCAGGCCATTGGCAAGGTTATAGCGCGCCTTTTTCAGGATGCGGCTAAAGGTGGGTTGGGAAATATGCATGGCCTGGGCTGCCTCTTTCTGCGTCTGGCCGCGATAATCGGCTAAGCGTAGCGCCTCAAATTCATCCATGGTCAACTCCGCTTCATCAGGCCTACCCGGTCTTCCCCGCGGGCTAAACTGGGCGATCTTGGGGTCGCTAGAGACAATCCGGTATTTCTTCGGCCTTCCTCGGATGAGCATTTACTTAAACTTACCTACTTTTAACGCCTGGGTTATAATGAATACTTATTCAAAAATAAACAAATTTAAAGGGCCTGTTATTTGTCTGCAGGCCCTTTAAAGATAAATCTTATTTCCGGGGTTCGCCAGGCTGTGCCGGCATTGCTGGCATCATCTGTCCGCGCATCATCTTATGCTGCGGCGCCATCATCCCCATTGCCCCTATCTTCCGGCAGATACTTCCGGCAGTGAGCAGGTTATTGATAATCAGGATCGCGCTTAATACAATAATAAAGGTACCAATAAGATAACCTATGGCTTGCATACCCTTATCTTCTCTTTTGGCTAAATAGCAAACAATATAACCCAGGCCTAAGGCCGCCAAAAGAATTGCGTCTGTTACGCCACCGATGATCATTTTTCCTCCTCTTTTACTTGTGTTTCTTTAGAGACCCTTAAATCTCTGACTCCCTGACTAATCTGTGGTAGTAATCAATGCATTTATGGCAGGTTTTTTTATCTTCCTTCCATTCCGGATGGTCGCGCCGGATAAGGTCAATGAGGTACTCTTCGGCTTTGATATGCGCGATAGCCACAAAATCATCAATCTCCCTGTCGCAGAGCTGACACTTATATTTCATTTCAGGCAGTCGCTTCTCCAGCAACAAGTCATCTGGCTGCAGGAATCCTTGGCCGTGCCGAAGCAATCAAAGTTGCCTTCTGAGCGTTGGATGTTCTTAATCAGGTCCTTCTTGGAAAATCTCCAGGTGTCTTTAATCCCCGCATTCCTTGCCTTCTTTTCAATTTCTGAAAGCCGCATCTTTACACCTCCTTTTTATACTTTGTAAACCCTGTCGTGCTGCCTGACCCGTGAATCTACCAGGAGTCCGATTTCATCCCCTTTTTTGGCTTGGTTAATGGGCACATGGTTAATCTGCATAGAATTTACGCTCTGCTGAAAATCAGTGGTGTGGCCTTTAATCTTTAAGACATCTCCGACAGAAAGCGGGGCTTTCAATTTTACTACCGCTGCCCGCACATGGGGAAAATAATGCGTAACTACTCCGATGAGATTCTCTTTTTCTGCGGGCTTCTTGCCGCGGGCTGCTCTTTTCAATGCCGGCGCCTTGCGCACTAGCCTTTTCTTCACGGCCTTTCTTTTGCCGCCCTTCTTTTTGACCCCCTTCTTCGCAGGCCTCTTCTTTATCGGCATACGCCACCTCCTCTATAGACTGATCTTATCTGCGATATCCGCGACTATCGGGATACGGCTATAATTTCCCATTAATGCCTGAATAGTGCCCCACAGACACAATAAGAGATAAACAAACAAGACCAGGCGGTAAACCAACCAACCTAATATAGGTATAATGCTGAAGATAAACCCAGCTACGTAAAAGATAAACAAGACCAGGCCCTGTTTTCCGTGAAAGACCGCAAATTTATTCTCTTTTTTCAGGATTAACGGCAAGATGCACAGGAAAAACCAGTAGGAAACTACCGCAAAAATTTTGCCTTCCCTTACCTCGTTGATCTCTGTCTGTTCCACCTTTAGCCCCTCCTAGCCTACCTGCACATCCAATAAAGAATCCATCTCGCCATAAGGATTAACTTCTTTATGGGTATTATTCGGGTCTTCGCTCCATCTGCCGTCAATGACGAAGCGGTAATGGTATGTGCCGCTCTTTAAATTGACCCTCTTGAGCCAGTTGCCGTTATGTTGCTCCATACGACTGTGGCTATCCAGTATCCAGTTATTAAAATCCCCGGCTACATAGACCTCTTTGGCCTCAGGCGCAGCCAGCGTAAAAGCCACTTCCCTCAATCTGGGCAGCCTTTCCTGGAGGATTTCTTTCATCTTGGTCTCTAAGGCCGCAGCAGGAGGTCTCTTCTCCTGGGTGATTAGTTCGCGGGAGAGACTGAAATAGTCCTTGGCGCCCCGGCAATATTTGTCGTAATTTAAAATATGCCTGCCTTCGCTCTGCGCTTCCTTGAGTTTGACGTTGACATGGATCATGGTACTAAAGAGACGGTCTTTAAAAGTCGCCCTGATCCGCTCCAGGATTTTAAAAGAGTGTCTCAGGCGCGAATCAAAATTAGTGACCAGCACCCGGTAACTGACCTCGTGGCTTAATCTGTCTCTGACCAGGTTGACGATCTCAATGAGTTGCCCTAAGCCCTCCAGGGAAAATCTGCTGGCCTCCACCGGCACGATGATTTCGCTCGCCGCGCGGATGGCGTTGATGGTCAAGATCCCCAGGTTCGGAGGACAGTCTATCAAAATATAGTCGTAATTGCCGGAAAAATTATTCAGGGTATCCCACAAGCGCGTCTCCCTGCCGATTTCGCCGGCTAATTCCTGCTCCAGGGTGCTTAAGATAATACCCGAAGGCACCAGGTCAAAATTCTCGCCAATATTTTTTACGATATCTTCCAGGCGCGCCTTCTTATTGGTAATTTTGGAAAGGACATGATAAATATTTAAGTCGGATTTTACGTTCAGGCCTAAGGTAGCGTGCGCCTGAGGGTCGAGGTCAATTAAGAGAACCCTGCGGTTGTTGCTGGATAAAGCCGCAGCCAAATTTATAGAGGTAGTGGTCTTGCCGCAGCCGCCTTTTTGATTAGTGATAGAGATAATGCGCATTTTGGCTTTCTCCTTTCCTTAATAATTATCCTCTTATTTTAAAAACCGGACATTATCCAGGTAAACTATTCCCTTCTTCTCCCGCACATTCCATTCTTCCACCACAAAAGAAAGTCCGGACATATTGGACCAGTCGTTGATGCCTTTGAATTCGCTTAAATTTATTTTATAGTCCTGCCATTTAGAGGGTATATCTTTAAAGTAGACCACGGAACTCTCCTTGAAGGCGCTGGTAAATTCTACCCGCAGGGAGATAGTGTCTTTATAATTCATTTTCTTGACGGAAAATGCCAAGGTCCGGTAACGGCTGAGGTCCAAATTATTTAAGGAGACGGCGTAAGTCTCTTTTTTGGCAGGGTCAAAATGGAAATTAATCTTTACGACATCCGGGCAGAGTAAGAGCGCAATCTCGGAATTTGCGGGCTGCCGATGACTGAATCTTGCGACTAAAAATGCGGTCAGCAGAAATACGGATGCGGAACCCAGAAACATGAGATTTTTGAAAAGTTTCGGAAAGGCCCTACTCTTCTTTTTTCGTTTGGAAGAAGCGTCCAGATAAATATTGGCGAGATGTTCGTAAATATCTTTCTTGTCCATTAAGCAGTACTTCACCTGACTCTCTATTACGCCATTCAAACTTTATTATATAGCACAAAACTCTTTGGCTGTCAAGTAGTTAAAGGCTTTTTTAGGTAGGGCGGGGCTTCCTTGCCAATGAGGGTATAAAAATTACAGAGGTGCATCCGAAAAAGTGCATCAAAACCTCCTGCGGGGTCTTCACCATACCACCAGAACCAATCGCTACCTTCGCAAATATATATCTGCTTCCAGGCCATTTTTAGTCGTTGGTCATTGGTAGTTGGTCGTTGGTCTTCCAGCGCTTTGCGTGCCTCAACCAACCACTCCCAGGCCCGTGTCTTATAAGGATTATTCATCCATTTGTCAAAATTAGCATAGATCCAGGAACCGCAGGCCAGGTGTTTGATCTGGGCTTGAGTCGGATGGTTTTTTAGATACTCACTTATGGTAGTAGTCTGGACAAACTTGGCAGCGGACAAATTCTGATAGAGTAATTTCAGGAAATCCCCTCCGTCGTGAGTATAATATTCCCAGGCATTCTCTCCGTCCATAGCCACGGTAACTAAGGTGTCTTGGTTCTTAAAGAAAACAGCGATGTCTTGGAGGTGTTGCATAAAATCCTTGACTGCCGCCGCGGCCGTCAGATTATGATAGACGAAACCGATTAAATCAGAAAGGTTCCGGTCGCGAAAGACAATATTTAAGTTCCCTTCCTTTCTCTGCAGGAGATAGGGTTGATAGATCAGGCTGACCTTCCTCTTTTTTTTCTTCAGCGATTTAAAGAGAATGGCCTCATCAGCCACGAGCCATTTTATCCCCGCCTCAATTAAGAACGGCAGGATGCGTTCAGCCACCGACTCCTCAGACGGCCACATCCCCGCAGGAGGACTGCCGAAGCGGCTTTGATAAAACTGCACTGCCTGCTCTATCTGGGCCTGGACATCCACAGGCCAGGAAAAATTTGTTTTAGGCAGAAGAGTCTTGGTGTTGGCCTCTTTGGCAATTTTAGTATTATAAAGCAGAGGCAATATGGGATGATAATAAGGGCTGACCGTCACTTCTATTTGGCCGGAGTCCCTAAATTCTTTGTAGGCAGGAAGGATATTTTCTAAAATTTCTGTCTGCTTATCTAGAACAGCGCGTTTCTCCTCTTCGCTAAAGAAACGCCCCTGGTCAACTGCATTTCTTAATTCCGGGATGCCCTGCCGGAAAGAGGGGTCGGTCCAGGCCAAATTAAACCACACCTGTAAATCGAGGTAATCCTGGGTAGTAAGTTCTAGACCCTTGGCCTGCTTAAAATACAATTCATAATAACGCGGGAATAAGGCAATGACCCTCTCTTTATTGATGGAGAAAAAATTCTCCCGGATAAACTCTTTCTCCTCTGCGCTCAAACTGGCCGCCGGCTTATAAGAGAGTTCTAGAAATTTGTCTTTAATGCTGCGGCTGGTGTAATCCTCTATCTGCTCCACTAAAGACGGGACCAGGTTAAAATTCTGGCGGATGGCTGGATAACTTTTAAGGATCTCTACCATATCCAGGTAATCCTTCAGGCCATGCAGCCGCACCCAGGGAACCGTGGTCTCCTGGGTGAGGAGGTTCTTGTAATAGGGCTGGTGCATATGAAAGATAATCCCCAGATATAGCATAGTTATAAAAAAACCCTCGGGAGATTGCTCCCCCGAGGGTTTTGGTATTACATTAGTTGTCTTAGAAGGTTACCTTCATTGAACCGATGATCTGGGTTGCGGTATTTCTATTATAGCTCCCATCACTCTTCTCTTTACTAAAAGCGCTACCAGGCACAAACCAAGCCAGATTCAGACCCAGTTGCACATCTTCAGTGTAGTCATAGGTCAGGTTGGCATCAAATTCATTTCCTAGACTCTTTTTTCCCGGAACCATAGCATAAGTCGGATCGCCGACGAGACCGGTAAGATGCACAGCGCTGGGTGGTATGTCTGCCATACGATAGGCCTTCATTAACCGGATGTAGTAATAATCAAAGGAGAATTTCAGGTCTTCCATCAGTTTCAGGGAAGTGGTGACATTGAAAAGCTGGGCATTGGAGTACCCCATAATTTTATTAAACAGGGTTCCGCCTGCCTGATTTTCATACATCGGATCCCAACCACGATAATAATGGCTAGTGCTCCGGTATGGGTCGCCTGACAACAGGGTATAATTGAACCCTAACATCGGGGTGAGGTCGCCTGCTGCCTTTGAGACCTGGTTGGCCAAGTCAGTGAGGTTATACAGGGAAGTCAACTGGACTGCATAGGCCCTTCTGGTGCGATAACCGCCATCGGTAGTTATGTCATCAGGATATACGGTGGTACTGTTGACCTTTTTACCATACTGCCAGGCAGCTTCCAGGCCTAAGTTTAAATCCTTGATCCCGTTATACTGAACTCTTCCACCGAGAGTATTGACGGTGTCATTATGCGACTCCTGACCTGCTGCAGGATCAGCGGCTACGTGATTTCTGGCTTCCAGTTTACTCCTTCTCTTCAGCCAGTAATAGCCTTCTACAGTCGTATTCTTGTCTAAGGCATAATTAGCATTGACGCCATAGAGGTCCACATTACCGGCGTCATTGGCAGCAACGGTGTCGTCAACATTCTTGTTGATCCTGGAATAAACCAAGTCCACGACCAAGGGGTCATAGTTTAATACCGCCTTGATGGCATCAAAGGACTTGCGCAGACTTAAGTCATCCAGGGACCTGGGCAAGAAGTGACCCGCAGCACCGCCTCCTATTCCGTGGCCTGCAGAATAGTTATTTGTATCTACATCACCGATGAGTAGGTCATTGCCATAATGCAGTTCCTGCCGGCCGACAGTAATCGTCAACGGCGAATAAAGGAACTCTTTCATGGTAACGTAGGCCAGATCAACGTTGATGTCGGTGTTGGAGGTCTCGGCAGTGCCTGTACCTGTGGTGTCATCCTCTGTGGTCCAGGCTCTTTCATTTAATAATCTTACGGTGGTAGAAACATTATCCGTAAGATCGGCATCC
>CAZKSS010000051.1:0-9380 GCA_964555545.1 uncultured Planctomycetales bacterium | reverse complement strand
CTTTTATGGATGACCCCTGCGGCCACCTGAAGTCGGATATTATACACTATTCCTACAAAGACCTAGAAGATTTCTTAAACAAATTAAATAATCAGACCACGCGTGAGGCGGAGAAGTGGTTCCATCAGAACAAACCCATGCGCCTTTATCAGTTTTTATGGCGCAGCCTAGATAGGTTTATGCGCACTTATATAGGAAGGCAGGGGTTCCGGGATGGGTTTATGGGTTTTGTGGTTGCCTATTATGCCAACCTCTATCAATTTATCAGTTATCTGAAATATCACGAGATAGTCTTACGCAGAAGGAGACCGATTAAATGAGGATACTGATCACAGGCGGCGCAGGTTTAGTGGGGTCGCATGGTGCAGAGTTTTTTGCCACAGATAATCCCAAAAATAAAGTTATCGTTCTAGATAACCTGATGCGCTCAAAAATCTTTGGATATGATAAAGAATCAGTAGAGTTTAATTGGAATTATTTAAAGAAATTTAAGAATATAGAAAGGATCCACGGCGATGTGCGTAACGATAAAGACGTGGCTAGAGCAATAGGCAAAGGGGTTGACGTAGTCATCCATACCGCGGGTCAGCCCGGAGTTCCGTCGAGCGTGCGTATGCCGCTGGAAGATTTCAGTATCAATGCCTTCGGAACGCTTAATGTCCTGGAAGCAGCGCGCAAAAAATCCAAAGATACCGTCATTATTTATTGTTCCACCAATAAAGTCTACGGAGAAAACGTAGATAAAATTCCTTTGCAGGAACTGGAAAAGAGGTATATTTTTAAAGGAGTCAAAGGCGTAGATGAGAGCATGTGTACGGATTTAACCGGCCATACCCCTTACGGGGTTTCTAAGTTAGTCGGGGATTTATATGTCCAGGAATACAGCCATATCTATAAGATGAAGACAGCGGTCTTCCGGATGTCCTGTACCTATGGCACGCGGCAATTCGGTTTTGAGGACCAGGGTTGGGTAGCCTGGTTTATTATTGCCACGCTTTTTAATAAACCGATTACTATTTATGGAAACGGCAAACAGGTGCGCGATATGCTTTACGCCGATGATTTAGTGGATGCCTTTAGCCGTTTTATCCAGAGCGACCTCCAGAGGGGCTTATTTAATATCGGCGGGGGACCCCCGAATACGATCTCCCTGCTTGAATTTCTAGAGGAACTGGAGATATTGACTGGCAAAAGGCCAAAGGTCAATTTTGCCGATTGGCGTCCTTCGGACCAGAAGGTCTATATCACCGATACTGGAAAACTAGAAAAAGCCCTCGATTGGAAGATTAAAATGGATGTTAAGAATGGCATTCAGACACTGACGCAATGGGTGAGAGATAATGCAGGCTATTTTTCTTGATCGGGATGGCGTCATCAATAAATATCCCGGAGACAAAAAGTATGTTACGACTTGGAAGGCCTTTAAGTTTTTGCCGAAAGCAAAAGCCGCAATTGCCCGACTCCACCAGAATAAATTTAAGATATTCGTTATCTCTAATCAGGCCGGCGTAGGTAAAGGGATATTTACGCAAGGCGCATTAGACCTGATCACCAAAAATATGCTGGAGGCAATTGAGCAATCCAGAGGTAAAATAGAGGCAGTTTATTATTGCACCCACCGTCCAGAGGAAAATTGTGTCTGTCGTAAACCCCGGGCAGGTCTTTTGTACGTCGCCAAAAAGAATTACCCCGCTATTGAGTTTAAAAGTTCTTTTTTTATCGGCGACACCCTCCGCGATGTGCAGACAGCAAAAGCCGCAGGTTGCAATTCTGTCTTGGTCCTTTCCGGAAGAGAGAAATTATCCCAGCAAAAAACATGGGAAGTTCAGCCGGATCTTGTCTTCCCTGATTTCTGGGAAGCCGCTAATTTCATCGTCAGACAAAAATAAGTATGAAAATTTTTATCACCTATGTTTCTGCGGGCGCAGGACACTTCCGGGCTGCCCAGGCCTTAGATAATCAATTCCGAAAAAATAGCCCCTCCTGGAGAATAGAATTAGTGGATGTCTTGGCCTTTGCCAAACCGGTCTTTAGAATTACCTATCTCTGGGGCTATAACTTTATGGTCAGTTTTGCTCGCTGGTTGTGGGCTATAGCATTTTATTTAACCTCCAGCACAATCTTGCATCCGATAATCAATCCAATATGCTTTCTGATTACTAGAATAAATACCTCTGCCTTCAGGGATTTTTTAATCCGCGAAAATCCCGATTATCTCATTTCCACGCATTTTTTACCTTCAGAAATAATCTCTGACCTTAAGAAAAGTCATCAGATTAACTCTAAGTTGATTACCGTGATCACGGATTTCGGGGTGCATCCCTTTTGGCTATCGGCCAATACCGATATTTATGTAGGGGCATGCACATACACAAAAGAAAAACTTATCCTCAATGCCGTCAAGCCAGAAACGATAAAGGTATTAGGCATACCCATAGACCCCAAATTCCAGAGAATACCCCAGCGCGGCGCTTTATTTAAAAAATTTAATTTGGATGAGCGTAAATTTACTGTCCTTATCGTTACCGGCTCTTTCGGCATTGGACCGATAGAGAAGATAGTCGATGTCTTGCATAGGGATGCGCAGGTTCTGGTTGTATGCGCCAGAAACAAAAAGCTATTTGTGAGGCTGAAGGAAAAAAATTATCCGCAGGTCAGGGTATTCGGTTTTATAGACAATATAGAAGAACTTATGGGGCTGGCGGATATCGCCATTACCAAACCAGGAGGGCTGAGTATCTGCGAAATTTTAGCCATGGAATTGGTCCCGATATTTATCTCGGCAATTCCGGGACAGGAAACCGAAAATGTAAAGGCATTGGAGAGTTACGGCGTCGCCAAGACAGCCAGGAGTGTTGACGAGATTAAAAAGATAGTTTTAGATTTCCAGGCGCATCCGGAGGAATTAAGTAGAATAAAAGAAAATATCAGAAGGATCAAAAAGCCTTCTGCCGCCGAGGATCTATATAATGTTATACGCCAAAGTAGTAGTGGGTCTGCCTCTTGAGGGCCCCTTTGATTACAGCGTACCGCAAGAACTCACCAAAAAGATAAAAGTCGGAATGAGGGTAAGGGTGAGTTTTGGCGCACGTAAAATAATCGGCTATGTAGTGGGCCTTAGTCGTCACTCCACTATCAAGAACTTAAAGCCAATATCGGAATTGATTGATGCTGCCGTGATATTAGAGAAAGGATTGCTCTTATTGACTAAAGAATTATCCGATTATTACTCTTGTTCTTGGGGAGAGGCCATTGAGACTGCGCTCCCCCAGGCTTTAAGAAAAGGTAAGAGAATCCCTTTCATCAGCCATAACAAAGATATTGCGCCTGGAGGTATGCCGGAAGTAATCTTAGTCCATGACTTATCTGGCGGCTCAAGGTGGGAAATATACCTGAAAGCAATAAAAGAGGCGCTGGATAATCATAAATCAGTAATAATCCTTTTGCCCGATATGCCTTCACTTTTGCAGGCCAAAGAAAGAATTATTTCTCTTTTCGGCATTATGCCTGTACTTCTCTACCGCAAAGAACCGCAGGAAATAGAGGAGTGGCTTAAGATTAAAAGGCAGGAGACCAAAATTGTTTTAGGCACGCGGGCAGCCATTTTTGCGCCGTTGGAGGATTTAGGGTTGGTTATTATCGACGAGGAAGATAACTTTGTCTATAAGCAGGACCAGGTGCCGCACTACCATGCCCGCGAGGTCGCGCGGATGCGCATAGATATCCAAAAGGCGAGACTTATCCTCGGCGCAACCGCCCCTTCTTTAGAAAGTTTTTATGCCGCAAGGCTAGCCGAGTTTAAATACATATTGCTTCCCCGGATAAAGAATTTCCCGGAGATAAAAATTATTGATACCCTTCAGCCGCACCGAAAAGAGAGGGATTTACTTTCCCGTTATACTACGGATGCGATTTTAAGTACCCTGAATGCAGGGGGTAAAGCACTCCTATTTTTAAACCGCAAAGGTTTTGCTACTTTTGCCTACTGTCATAATTGCGGCACGCTTTTAAAATGCCCGCGCTGCAATATTAATTTAGTATACCATTTTAAGGATAACCTCTTAGACTGCCACTATTGTAATTTTAAAATGGCGCCGCCGAACATTTGTCCGGCTTGCGACAGCGGTTATATAAAATATTCCGGTACGGGCACAGAAAAGATTGAGAGCGAACTGGCGAGGATTTTCCCCCAAGCCAAGATTAAAATCTGGGATGCAGCAGAAAGGTTAAATCTCAAGGATACGGATATAGTCGTCTCTAGCCAAAATATCCTTAAAGAAACAGACTTAAATTTTGACTTGATTGCGGTAATCTCTGTGGACAATGCCTTAAACCGGATTGATTTTCGAGCATCGGAGAAGACCTTTGCCCTCTTGGCTGGTCTCTGGGGTCTTACCGATAAAAAGATGATTATCCAGACGCGCCTAATTAACCACCACTGTTTTCGGGCCCTGCAGCAAAGGGAGACAGATATATTCTACGACGAGGAATTAAGGCACAGGAGACAACTCGGTTTTCCGCCTTACCAGCACTTAGGTCTAATAAAATTGCGGGGGAAGAATGAAGCCCGGGTCAGAGAGATGGCCTTGCGTCTGTTTGAGAAAATATCTGCGGAAAATAAGTTTAAGCAGGTAAAGGTCGTTTCGGTTAATCCTGCCCATCCGGCAAAGTTGCGCGGGAATTTTTATTGGCAGATATTTCTTAAGTCAAGGACCCCGAAGAAAATGAGTAATTTTGTAAAAATAAACTTAAAAAAGTTTCCGCATTCGGGTATAATAGTAACGGCGGATATAGACCCTTTGTAAAACCAAAAATCAAAAAGCAAATATCAAAAACACATATAAAAAACGCAAAAATTTTTACATTTTTGGTATGTGTATTTGATTTTTGATATTTTATATTTGATATTAACTTAGATATGAATATAATCTTCTTTGGTAGTGGAGAGTTTGCAGTTTCTTCCTTAAAGGCACTGCTTTATAGCCAGCATAAGATATTATGCGTGGTGACCCGGCCGGATAGGAAAAAGGGTCGGGGACTGCATCTAGGAGCAACCGCCGTAAAAGAGTTAGCAGGAGAATTCCGCCTTAAGGTTTATCAGCCAGAAAAAATAAACAATGCTCAAGCGATAAAATTCTTAAAAGACTTAAAACCGGATTTATTTATAGTTATCTCCTATGGCCAGATATTATCACAGGAGGTTTTAGAGATCCCTAAGATTTTTGCCATCAACGCCCATGCCTCACTCTTACCTAAATATCGCGGAGCCGCACCCATAAACTGGAGCCTGATCAACGGCGATACGCAGACGGGGATTACCGTAATCAAGATGACTCCTGATATGGATGCCGGGCCGGTCATGCTGCAGAAAAAAGTTGATGTCGCCGAACAGGAAACGGCTCTTACCCTCACGGATAAATTATCCCAGGCTGCCGCGGATTCGCTGGTCGAAGTGTTGCCATTAATTGAAAATAATAATTACCGTCTGCAAGCGCAAGACGAAGATAAAGTAAGTTTTGCGCCGAAACTAAAAAAAGAAGATGGCCTCATTGATTGGAGTAGGGATGCCAGAGGTATCTGTAATCTTATCCGCGGTTGTCTGGTTTGGCCGGGCGCATTTACCTATTATAAAGATAAGTTGCTGAAGATTTATCGGGCAGAGAGTAGGAGAGTAGAAACGCATAAGAGTAGAAGAATATACGGACAGATAATAGAGGTCTCCGGAGAAGGCATAATTGTGGCTACGGGAAAAGACGATCTGATTATAGAAGAATTGCAGATAGAAGGCAAACGCAGAATGGGTGCGCAGGAGTTCATTCGCGGCCACAAACTTTCAACGGGAGAGATATTCGCTAAAAAATAATTGCAGAAAAAATCATCTGTGTTATAATTAACCACAATAAAATAAGTAGAAGAACAAATTATGCCAGAACTAAGAAAAGATCCGATTATAGGCAGATGGGTTATTATTGCCACGGAGCGCGCCAAGAGGCCTGACCAGTTCGCTGGGCAGCAGAAGGAAGGGCCGGTGACGGAAAAGCCCTGTCCTTTCTGCCCCGGACAGGAATCCCAAACTCCTCCGGAAATATACGCCGTCAGGCGGGGGACGCCGGCAAATGCTCCGGGATGGGAGTTAAGGGTAGTCCCCAGTATCGCGCCATTTCTGAGAATAGAAGGAGACCTGGAGCGCCGGGGCAAAGGTTTATACGACCTGATGAATGGTATCGGAGCACACGAGGTAATTATTGAGACCAACGAACACGTCGCCAATATGGCTGACTTAAGCGAAGAGCAGATTTCCCGGGTTATCACCTGTTACATAGATAGGATTATCGATTTGGAGAAGGATAAACGTTTTAAATACGTGCTCGTATTTAAAAATCATGGCTGGGTTGCCGGAGGAGGTAGGATTAAACATTCTCGTTCTCAATTGATTGCCACTCCTGTCAATCCTAAACGCGTGAAAGAAGAGTTGGTAGGAGCAAGATTATATTATGATTACCATGAAAGATGCATCTTCTGCGATTTGCTCAAACAGGAATTGGCCTCAAAGGATAGATTGATTATTGATATTGATGGTTTTATTGCCATCACTCCTTTTGCCGCTAGATTCCCTTTTGAAGTCTGGATCCTTCCCAAAAAACACTCCGCGGATTTTATTAACCTTGAGGTAGCGCAGCGCATGGATTTGGCTCGGATAATGAAAGTGGTTTTAGCAAAACTTAAAATCGGTCTGAATGACCCGCCTTATAATTACGTTTTGCATACCGCCCCTTTCCGGCGGCAAAAAGTAGGTTACTGGAAGAGCATAGATAATGATTACCACTGGCATATTGAGATTATGCCGCGCCTGACCCGCGTCGCAGGTTTTGAATGGGGTACCGGCTTTTATATCTGTTCTCTACCGCCTGAAGACGCGGCTAAATTTTTAAGAGAGGTCAAGGTCTAAAATGTCTGAATTAAGAAGGGATCCTATCGGCGGAAGATGGGTCATCGTAGATACGGATCATCCGAGTACCCCTGAGGAATTTGAATACGAACCGCAGACCTATAAAGGCGGGGTTTGCCCGTTCTGTTATGGCAATGAAGGCATGACCCCTCCGGAAATAGAGTCTGTCCGCGACCCCAGTACTTCAGCCAATACTCCCGGATGGCAGGTGCGCGTTGTGACGAATAAATTTCCTGCGCTTCAGGTTGAGGGCGACCTGGATAGACGCGGCTTAGGAATTTACGATATGTCTAACGGGGTGGGGGCGCATGAGGTTTTAATTGAGACGCCCTACCACCAAAAAGATATTCCAGACCTCTTAAATTCGGAAATCGAGAATTTTCTCTCCCTGTATTGTCGACGGGCGCTGGATTTAGTAAAGGATAAGCGTTTTAAATATATCATGGTCTTTAAGAATTTCGGCGTAGCCGCAGGTGCATCATTAGAGCATCCGCATACCCAGATGGTTGCCCTGCCTATGGTGCCTAAGAACGCAATGGAGGAGATTAAGGGCGCGCATAATTATTTTGAATTCCGGGAGCGCTGTATCTTCTGCGATATCATCCGCCAGGAGACCCAGGAGAAAGATCGGGTAATATTAGAGAATAAATATTTCTTATCTTTTTGCCCCTTTGTCTCGCGCTTTCCGTTTGAGATCTGGTTCATCCCCAAGAAACACAACGGTTATTTCTGTCACATGCCCGATGAGGAGATACCGGCATTGGCTTCCATATTGAAAGAGACCATCGCAAAGATAAAAGGGCTTTTCCCCGGGGTCTCTTATAATTTTATCGTCCATTCCTCGCCCATAAATGGCGACGGGGGAATAGAGGGCTACCACTGGCATATTGAATTTATGCCTAAATTGACCCGCGTGGCAGGTTTTGAGTGGGGTTCAGGGTTTTATGTCGTGTCCACACCGCCGGAGTTAGCGGCAAAATATCTACGGGAGAAATAACCAGAAGGAGGTAACAGAAATGGCAGTAAAAGTCGGCATCAATGGTTTTGGCAGGATCGGCAGGCTTGTCTATCGCGCCGGCCTAATCAAGGGTTCTCAGGATCTGGACTTTGTGGCAGTCAATGACTTGCCCGTCGGGACAAAGACGTTAGCGCACCTTTTAAAATACGATTCTAATTTTGGGACGTTGGAGGCGAGCGTTGAGGCGAAGGAAGACGCATTGTTAGTCAATGGTAAAACCTTAAAAGTGCTCAGCGCCAAATCTCCCGCGGAGATTCCCTGGAAGGATTATGGAGTTGAAATGGTCATTGAATCCTCAGGCGTCTTTACCGAAAAGGAAAAATGCATCGGCCATATCCAGAATGGCGGCGCCAAGAAAATTGTGATCTCTGCCCCGGCAAAAGGTCAGGACATCACCGTGGTCATGGGGGTAAATGAGAAGAATTACAACCCTAAGACCCACAATATCATTTCTAATGCCTCCTGTACCACTAACTGCCTCGCCCCTATGGCCAAAGTTCTCTTGGATAGTTTCGGGATTAAGAGTGGGATAATGACGACAATACATTCTTATACCAATGACCAGAGGATACTGGACTTGCCGCACAAGGATTTACGTCGGGCACGCGCAGCCGCACTTTCCATGATCCCTACTTCTACCGGCGCAGCCAAGGCCATTGGAGAAGTTATCCCTGAACTAAAAGGTAAGATGGACGGCCTGGCCATCCGCGTTCCTACGCCGGATGTCTCTTTGACCGACCTGACCTGCGTGATTGAGAAGGATACCACTGCGGAAGTAGTAAATGCGGCCTTCAAAAAAGCATCCGAAACCAACTTAAAGGGTATACTGCAGTATCTTACCGAACCCTTGGTCTCTAGGGATTTTTATGGCTCCCATTATTCCTGCATCTTTGATGCCGCCTTAACCAAGGTTATTGACTCTAAACTGGTCAAGGTGCTGGGTTGGTACGATAATGAATGGGCCTATTCCTGCAGGGTAGTGGACCTCTGTGAGTATATAGTCGACAAGGGTTTATAAAAGATCGGCTAAATAGACAACTTGCTTTTAGGGGGCGGATGAAAATCCGCCCTTTTCTTCTAGGTAAAGAGAGATGAAAAAAATTATTTTGATCTCTGCAATACGTTCCGACTTAGGCATCTGCACTATAGCGCCCCTTTTAAGACAAGACGGCCATGACGTCAAATTACTATTTATCCCCGCCCTCCTGAAGGACTGCCACAGAAATCTTCCGGCTAAGGCCATAGGTCGGATTTGTGAATTTATCCGGGAGACGGATATCGTCGGGATTAACAGTTTTTCGGAAAATTATCATAAATCTGCAGATTTAGTTTCAGAGATTAAAAAAAATACAGAGGCGCTGGTTATTTGGGGAGGGATACATGCTACTATCAGGCCGCGGGATTGCCTTAAGT
>CAZKSS010000050.1:0-9539 GCA_964555545.1 uncultured Planctomycetales bacterium | reverse complement strand
ATCTGGGTCAAGTCCCAGATTTTTTCAGCCATAGGTTTTTTACCGGTATCAAGCACCAATTCGGAAAACCCAAGTTTATTCGCTTCTCTGCTTAGACTTTCCAAATCGTTCAGGTCAGCGCAACTGATTACTAGTGAAGCATCGCGCCCGGAGGATGCCTCAACAAATCCCTTCAGGTTATCTTTACTAGTAGCAGCATAAACAAGCGTTCTTTTCTTATCGACTTTCTCTAACGCTTCCCTCTGGGCAAATAAATCCGAACTCATCAATACTATACCCAGACCCGGGCGTGATTCCCGAGAAACTATCTGAGCTACCTCGACGAACCTACCCCTATCCTTTGTCTGTTTTACGGCTATCAGGTCTGGCTTAAGTATTTGGCCGACGCGCTCAAATTTTAATTTATTAATATTTTCTAGGCGCTGTCTAATTTCGGAATTCGCTAAACTATCCTCAATAATAAACCCTAATCCGCAAGGATGATGAAACTTTTCTTCGTGGCGAAACATCACCGTCTCATTGCCGATCTCTAATTTATCTTCCCCCGTACCGAGAGTAATTAATTTTATCGGCGGCAGACTAGACTCGGCCAATATCCTTTTTGCCTCTGCGCTTAAATACGGGCATTTATCTATATTTGCCGTTTTCTTGGCCAGGGCCATGGCAAAGGCCAGGCAGGTGGGAAAACCGCATTCGCGGCAATTGGTCTTGGGTAAAAGTTTATAGATATCTAGTCCAGAAAGGGCCATGGTATAATCGTTGGTCGTTAGTCGTTGGTCGTTAGTTTAAAGAGGTTAGAATAATCTGTTTTATATAATTCTTTGGCCAATAATTCCGCATCTCTATGTGTTCTTGCCGCTACTAATTGTCCGATTAAATCCTTCTTGAGGGTTAAAGTAATTTTTTTGTGATTCAGACAATCTGAAATACTGATTTTTATTTTTGCACCGTTGAATTTACTGATATTGCCTTTTCCGTAAGTTGCGCCGGTGGAAAGTTGAAGGCCGTCTATCAGGCAGGATTTAGGTTTTCTATTCGCTCCCCAGACCTTCACCTGTAAACCAAAATATTTCTTACACCTTAATTTTTTAAGCGCGGTTTGCCCGGCAATAATTCCTAAGACCAGATACGGTCCTAAATGGCCGTGAAAATCAATCGCCTGCTGCAAATCTTTCTGAACCCTGAACCCTGCCTGCCCCGAGCGCAGGCGAGGGGAACCCTGAACCCTCTGAATTTTCATTTATTCATCAGCGCCGCAAAATATCCTGCGCCAAAACCATTGTCGATATTCACTACCGCCACCCCCGGAGAACAACTGTTTAACATAGTCAATAATGCCGACAGTCCCTGGAAACTTGCGCCATAGCCGCAACTGGTAGGAACGGCAATCACCGGCGCACTGACTAAACCGCTGACCAGACTGGCCAAGGCCCCTTCCATACCCGCGACGACAATAATTACCTTTGCCTGTCTTAATTGCTCTAGGTGATGCATCAATCTATGCACGCCGGCTACGCCGACATCATAAAGCCTGGTTACGCGGCTACCCATAACTTCTAAAGTAGTTGCCGCTTCTTCAGCCACCGGGATATCCGAGGTACCGGCAGAAATTACCAGCACTTCTTGTTTGCGGTGAACCTTTGCTCTAGGGCTGAAATAACCTAATTTAGCGACGGAGTTATATTTTAGTCTGGGGAATGCCTTTTTGAGATAGGCAAAGGTATTCTTTTCTAATTTTGTCAGCAGGATATCCTGTCTGTTTCTGACTAACGCCTGAATTATCTTTTTAAGGTGCCCGCGGTCCTTACCCGGACAATAGATTACTTCGGAAAAACCCCGACGCCTGAGCCTGTCTAGATCAAGCCTGGCAAAACCTAAGGAGCAGAACCCTTGCCTGGAAACCATTTATGCTATTTATCCCCGAAAAATAATCAGCAGTATCAATATGATGAGTAAGGCCGCAAGTATATAAAAATCATTGAAATAAAAGAAGTCGCTTATTTTATCCCGGAATGAATAGGGCTGGGGGGTATCACGCTTAGGCGCAAGCGGCCGGGAGGACTTCCTGAAGTTCTCCAACTGTTCCCGTTTGAATCTTAGATATACTCCGCCGACTTTGTAAGCGGGAATTTTGCCGCCCTCTGCCAAATCCATAACCTCTTTCTCAGTGATACCCAATATTGCGGAGGCATCCCTGACCGTGAGCAGTCTTTCTTCTGCCATCTTATCTGATTGTTATTATCCTTGAAATTATTTGACTTTGCCTGAAGCCACCCAGGAATCTATGGCCCTTCTTTCAAATTTCCAGTCGTTGCCTTCTTTCAAGGCCGGCACCTTGCCTGAATTTGCCCATTCCATTATGGAATTTAAATCTACCTCCAAATAACGCGCCACTTCTTCTGCATTCAGGAAATCATGCAGCATCGAACAACTACCTTCCAGTATCGTCCCTTCCGCAATATTTAGTTTTGCCGGGTAGATATCTCCTTCCACCACCGCCGTGGGCAGAAGTGTCAATCTCTCCTTAGCAGTGACTCTTCCCTTTACCCTGCCGCCGATAATAATATTGTCGCCGCTAATATCTGCCAGAACTACGGCGGTCGCCCCGATAGTGAGATTTCCCCTGGTTTCCAAAGTCCCTTCAAATCTACCGTTGATACGCAGGTTTACCGGGTCCTTAAAAGTCATTGTCCCCTGCATGGAGGCATCCACATCCAGAATCTTCTCTTCTAACTTCCTTTTAAAAGCCATGCTCCACCTCCCTTCAATAGCGTTACCCTGGCTCTTTCTGCTCTTCCTTGCCGAAGACTAGTCCTTCTGCATATCTTAAAAAGAAAAGGGCTACCAAGGTCAAGACCGTAGCAAAAATGCCCGCGCGATAAAACCCGCATCCGACAGCCAAACCAATGCCTGCCACCACCCAAAGGCTGGCAGCGGTGGTCAAGCCCCTTACGCCTTCCCGGTCGCGAATGATGGTGCCGGCGCCTAAAAATCCAATACCGGTAATTACGCCTGCGGCGATACGGGCGGGATCCAGAGGAACCTTACTGCTATATATATCAAAAAGATACAGCGATGTCAACATGATAAGACAGGAACCCAAGGAGACTAAAATATGCGTGCGCAGGCCTGCGTTACGACGGTGTAACTGACGCTCCATCCCGATAAAACTGGCTAAGACTACGGACAAGAGCAAGCGGATAATCACCTGCATATCAGTGATCATATTCCCCCCTCCCCTCTTAGTTCAACTCGGCATTTAACTCTAAACCCGAATGACAACCTCTTTTAAATAAATGGTAACCTAAGCCGGCGACCATCGCGGCATTATCCATACAGAGTTCTCTGGCCGGAAAAAATACTTTGAGCATCGTCTTTCTTGACGCTGCTAAAAATTTCTCTCGGAGTCTCTGATTAGCCACTACGCCTCCACCGATAACCAACTGCTTTGTCTTTTTTAATTTGCAGGCCAAAAAAGACTTACGGATTAGGGCATCGATTACGGTCTCTTGGAAAGACGCAGCGATATCACAAACTAGTCCATAGTCCATAGTCCATAGTCCATAGTTTGTTTTTCCTGTTGACTGTCGACTGTGGACTGCTGGCTGTCTTTTTGTATAATACAGAACCGCCGTCTTTATGCCGCTAAAACTAAAATCCCATGGCCTGGCCGTGCCGGAACAGGCAAATTTTATTTTTCCAGGATCACCTTTTCTGGCCAATTTTTCTATAATCGGGCCGCCGGGATAACCCAGTCCTAAAATTTTTGCCACCTTATCAAAGGCCTCGCCGCAGGCATCATCCAGGGTTGCGCCGATAAGTTTTATTTTATGAAAATCTTCTATATAGAATAGACTCGTATGTCCTCCGGAAACCACCAGCGCCACAAAAGGCAGTTTTACCCCTTGGCCGTCTAAGCAAGCGGCGTAAATATGTCCGTAGAGGTGATTGACGCCGAGGAGAGGAATATCCAAAGCAAAACTTACGGCCTTGGCAAAGGATATACCGACGAGTAATGAGCCCAAAAGCCCTGGCCCCTGGGTTACGCTGATGAGGTGCACATCCCTTAATTTAATCCCGGCTTCTTTCACAGCGCTATCGCTCACCTGGGCGATGGTTTCCAATTGCATCCGGAAGGCAATCTCCGGCACCACCCCTCCGTAGTTCTGGTGAAATTTTAAACTTGAACTGATGACATTGGAGAGTATCTTTTTGCCGTCCTCAACTACGGCTGCGGAAGTTTCGTCGCAAGAGGTCTCAATGCCCAATACCTTCATTTGGTTAACTCCGAAACGAAGACAAATTTATAGCCTTCTTTTGCCAATTGCGGCATCACTTCTGCCAAGACCTCCAGGGTAATCCTGCGGTCATGGCCGATACCAATGGCCTGGCCGTAGAGGCCAGCCCTGTTTTTCAACTTATAAATCTGGGTTTTTATATACTCCCGGTCCTGGATATTGTCCAGGAATACGTCTCTCCTGGCAAAATTCAGATGCATCTGGCGCGCCAGGAAAGAACATACGCTTTTCCTGGCCACAAAACTATCCAAAAAATAAAGGCCTCTCTTTTTTAATTCCTTAAAGATTATCTCCATAGTCCGGGTATCTTCCGTAGCCAGAGACCCCATGTGGTTGGAGACGCCCCTGACATAAGGAATAGCCGCCAAATCCTGGCTGAGGATATCTTTTATCCTCGCCTCATCCATAGAAATCAGGATGGTGTTTTTTTCCATCCTGAATTCTTCATGGGGTTCCAGAGGCAGATGTAAAATTATCTCAAAACCCCGACGGTGAAGCGCTTCGGCAACGGCTCGGGAATAATTTAAATTCGGCAAAATTGACGCGGTCAGAGGATATATTATCTGGTCTAATAAAGATAAATTATTCGGGTTATAACCCCAGTCGTCAAGACATATGGCAATCCTTCCCCGGATTACCGCCACGGGTGCCTTGATGACTTTCTTAGGCCTAAGCAGCGCCATAATGACTAGACCCTGGATAAGGACCAGCAGGGATAAAATTAAAATTGCTATTTTGTATCTTTTGCTTTTGGACATTCTTTCTGATATATCTCTAGCGCCTTCAAGAGGTCCACGGCGCGCATGAGTTGATTGTCGGATTTATAATCAAAGGTTTTCTCTTCCGGCGGTTTCTTTTCTTTGCTTTGTAATTCCTGAAATACCTCCTGGGGGTTCGGGGGAAGGTTCTCTTCTTTACTGGCCAATTCAATTTTCCCCTCTTCTACCACAATATCCGGCAGCACACCCTTGCCGTGAATTTCTTTTCCCAGGGGGGTAAAATATTTACTGGTGGTCAGGCGCAAGGCCGAGCCGTCGCTTAAAGGTATCACCGTCTGCACCGAACCCTTACCGAAGGATTTCGTCCCCAAGATTATCGCGCGCCGATAATCCTGCAGGGCGCCGGCGACTATTTCGCTGCCTGAAGCCGAGCCTTCATTGATCATCACGATCATCGGCAGATCGGCAATCGGACTTCTCGTATGGGAGATAAATTCTAAATTCTGGACATTCTTTCTGCCTTTGGTATAAACCACCATTTTACCGTCGGGAATAAATTTCTCTGCCACCTTTACCGCTACATCCAGGAGCCCGCCGGGATTATTGCGTAAATCCAGAATTAGCGCCGCAATCCCCTGCTTCCTTAAATTATCCAGGGCAGCCGAAAAATCTCTGGGCGTATCTTCCCTAAATTCAATCAAACGGATATAGCCGATACCGTCCTCTAAGATCCTGGCCTCTTTGATATCCTTTATCTTGATAATATCGCGTACTATTTTAAACTCTAAAATCTTTTTTTCCGATTCTCTGAGGATACTTAAGTTTACCGCCTCGCCCGGCTTGCCGCGCATCCTCTTCACCGCCTCGGTCAGCGTCATATCGCGCGTGAGTTCATTATTGATGCGCACAATCCGGTCATTGGCCTTCAGCCCTGCCTTCCACGCCGGAGTATCCTCGATGGGCGTCACGATAGTCAGTAGGCCATCTTTAATCGTAATTTCAATGCCTAGGCCCCCAAACTTTCCTTCCGTATCAACTTTCAGTTCGTTATATTCTTCGGGCGTCATAAACTGGCTGTGCGGGTCCAAGGAAGAAAGCATCCCTTTTAAAGCGCCGTAAATTAAATCTTTGGGCTTGGTCTCGTCTACATAATCTGCCTGGATAATCGCTAGGGCATCGGAGAAAAGTTCTACCTGCCGGTAGAGATCGTCTTTCTTGCCCTTCTTCTCCGTGCCGGATAGGCCTAAGGAGAAAATTGCTAAAACTACCATGCCTAAAATAATGCCGATAATAAATTTTTTACGCATGTGTTAACCTCCGTTTGAGTATCTCCTGAACTGCCTTGGGATTGGCTTTGCCTTTGCTCTTTTTCATCACCTGGCCTACCAGAAACATCAAGGCATTACTCTTGCCCTGCCGATAATCAGTAGCGGACTTGGAATTTTCTTTAACCACCTCATCAGCCAACTGTTCTAAACTTGCGCTATCGGAAATCTGGGCCAGATTTTTTTCCTGAATGATCACTGCCGGGGATTTACCACTACAAACCATTTCTGCCAATACAGTATTCCCGGTTAAATTAGAAATAACCTGTTTATTTTCTACGAGGCCGATTAGTTCCATAAGGTGCTGGGGGGAAATTTTAAGTTCGGAAATTTCCCTACCCTGGTTACCGGCTATTCCGGCCAAGGGTCCGATTAACCAATTGGCTACGGGTTTTTTGTTTTTCTCCGGCCAGGTCTGGAAACACTCTTCAGCATAATCCGCGTTTCTCTTATCGGAAACCAAAATCCGGGCATCATATTCGGAAAGGCCGTATTCTTTGATAAAGCGCTGCTCTTTTGCTTGAGGCAACTCGGGGATGGATTTTTTTATCGCGTTTATTTTTTCTGCACTAATCATAAAGGGTGCTAGATCTGGCTCGGGAAAATAACGGTAATCCTGCGCCTCTTCTTTGGTGCGCATGGAATAGGTCTGATTGAGTTTGGCATCCCAGAGCCGCGTTTCCTGGATTAAATTCTGTCCCGCTTGCAAAATCTGTCTCTGGCGCTCTATCTCAAAACTCAGCGCATCTTTGACCCCTTTAAAGGAATTCATATTTTTCAATTCTGTCTTTACGCCCAGGCCTTCAGAGCCCTGCGGCCTTAAAGAGATATTGGCATCGCAGCGCAAAGAGCCCTTTTCCATGTCGCAGTCAGAGACATCCAGGTACTCAATAATGCTCTTCAGGGTCTTAAGGTATGCATAGGCCTCTTCCGGGGAATGGATATCCGGTTCGGTGACTATTTCCAGTAAAGGAATTCCGCTCCGGTTAAAATCTACTAGACTTACTTCTTCCCGGTGGATTAACTTCCCGGCATCCTCCTCAAGATGCACGCGACGTATCCCAATACGCTTAGGTTTACCCTCCAATTCAATATGGATAAACCCGTTGCGGGATAAAGGTAAATCGTATTGGGAGATCTGATAATTTTTGGGCAGGTCAGGATAAAAATAATTCTTGCGGTCAAACTTGGTATATTCCTGCACTTGGGCATTCAGGGCAAGAGCAACTTTTATGGCATAATCCAAAGCCTGCTGATTTAAAACCGGTAGTGCTCCTGGAAAACCTAGGCACACTGGACAAACTTGCGAATTCGGCGGATTACCGAATTCCGTGGAACAACCGCAGAAGGCCTTGGTTTTGGTCTTTAAGTGTAGATGTACCTCTAATCCGATGACTGCTTCGTATTGCATATTCCTCTCAAGGGACTATCCCTTGCCTTATAATTTCGGCTTCATCTTATGCCAGTCGGTTGCCTGCTCATAGGCATGCGCTACCCGAAAAAGCATTTCTTCGTTGAAGGGTTTAGCCAGAATCTGCAGCCCCACTGGCAGGCCTAGTTTCGTAAAACCGCAAGGAATGGAGATGGCCGGGATCCCGGCTAAATTTACCGATATCGTATAAATATCCGAAAGATACATTTTTAACGGGTCGTCGATCTTTTCGCCGATCTTGAATGCCGGCGTGGGAGAAGTAGGCGTAACAATGCAATCAAATTCTTTAAATACATTATCAAAGTCCTGCTTTATAAGGGTGCGCACTTTTAAGGCGCGCAGGTAATAGGCGTCGTAATAACCGTGAGATAAAACAAAGGTGCCTAAAATAATTCTGCGCTTTGCCTCCTGACCAAATCCCTGACCGCGCGTCTGTTTGTACATATCAATGAGGGACTGTGGACTGTGGACTGTGGACTGTGGACTGCGATAGCCATACTGCACTCCATCAAATCTCGCCAGGTTAGAACTGGCCTCAGCAGTGGCAATAATATAATAAACCGGAACCGCATATTCAGTATGCGGCAGAGATACCTCTTTATTCTCTGTACCTAAGTTTTTTAGTTTAGCTACGGCCTCGGTGATGATTTCTTTTACTTCTGAGTCGAGGCCGGCGACAAAATATTCCTTGGGGATGCCAACTTTTATTCCTTTGATATCCTGACCTAAAGATTGGGTGTAATCTGGGACTCCTACGTCAACGGAAGTTGAATCATCAGGGTCGTATCCGCAAATAATCTTCATTAAAATGGCATTGTCTTCTACATCTTTAGTAATGGGCCCTATCTGGTCTAAACTCGAAGCAAAGGCAATCAGGCCGAAACGGGAAACCCGGCCATAGGTGGGCTTCATCCCGACTACGCCGCAGAATGATGCCGGTTGGCGAATGGAGCCGCCGGTATCCGAACCCAATGCGGCAATGGCTTCATCAGCGGCTACTGCAGCAGCCGAACCGCCGGATGAGCCTCCGGTAACGCATTCTAAATTCCAGGGGTTATGCGCTGGTCCGAAATAGGAATTTTCCGTAGACGAACCAAAGGCAAACTCATCCATATTGGTTTTTATACCTAAGATAGTTGCGCCTGCCTCTTTTAATTTTCTAATCACGGTAGCGTCATAGGGCGGCTGAAAACCCTCTAAAATTTTGGAGCAACATTCGGTATTGTCTCCGTCAGTACAGATATTGTCTTTTATCGAAATAGGAATACCTTTTAATATGGTCGCAGGGACTATGGTCGCAGGGACTGTCCCCGCAGATATTGCACTTTGTCCTAACCAAGGGGACTGTCCCTTAAGATCTAAGCGTACATAGGCCTTGATTTTAGAATCTATTTCTTTGATTCTCTTCTTTAGGGAATTGAGGATATCTTCAGCAGTGGTCTCTTTTTGATTTATCTTATCGATTAATTCGTGTAGGGTTAGTTTGCTGGGCTCCATTTATTCGATTACCTTAGGCACCACAAAGAAATTCCCCTCTTTAAGTGGCGCGTTCTGCAGGATTTTCTCAAGGGGTAAAGATTCGTGGGTAGTATCTTCTCTCAACACATTGCTAATCGGTAAGATATGGCTTGTGGGTTTGATCGCTGAGACATCTATTTTTTTCAACTGGTCAATAAAATCCAGAATATCCTTTAATTGCCCGGAAAGCCTATCCAGCTCCCCTTCCTCTAATTTAATCCGCGCCAGATGGGCTAGGTATTTAACT
>CAZKSS010000049.1:0-9865 GCA_964555545.1 uncultured Planctomycetales bacterium | reverse complement strand
GGGCTACCTCTGACTGGAGTATCTCAATGCTGCTAAAGATAAAATCCAGAATATTGCTCTTAAATTTATTTCTGAAATAGTCTTTTAAATTAAACCAGTGTCTCTTCTTTATCGCCTGCGGGATACTGGCCATATCCTCTTTTATTCTAGTATATTGTTTGAGTAGATCCTGGCGGGAAGGCGTGACATTAACTGCGATGATCTTCTTTACTCCCATTTTAAACAACGGTTCCGTCGGTAAAGGACTGACTACTCCGCCGTCAAAGAGGATGTCTTCTTTGAGTTTAAAAGGCATAAATACGCCGGGCATGGCGCAACTGGCCATAATCGCATCCGCCAGAAGCCCTTTATCCAACACCCTTGTTTCTTTCTTCTTCACATCGCTGGCAATAACCTTTAAGGGTAGTTTAATATCATAAAAAGTTTTATTACCCAAATGTTTTTTTAAGAAGCCGTGGAGTTTTTTGCCTTTCATAAACCCGACGGTGGGAATAGTCAAATCTATGATATTCCAGATAAATTTTGGCTCGCGGAATTCTCGGGTGATTTCTAGAATCTCTCTACTGGTCTTTCCGGTGACCCACAAGGCAGCAACCAGCGCTCCGATGCTGGAGCCGCAGATTACGTCAATGGGTATCTTCTCTTCTTCAATTACCTTTAATACCCCGATATGGCATAAACCGTAGGCCACGCCCACGCCCAAGGCCAGCCCTACCTGGCAATCTCCGACTTTACGCGCAATCCTGCGTATCGCCTTGGCGTATTCGCCTGCGGGCTCATCCACAACTAACCTATCCGAGGCCCTGAACTCTATTTTGGGCAGAGTAGCAAAGACCGCATGTTTTAATCTGTCCGCCTGTTCTTCAGGCGTGAGTTTGGAAAGTTTATAGGCGTTAATGATTACCTTGATCTTGGGCTCCTGAAAATTAAATTCTGTTTTTAGCCGCTGAATTAAATGACGGGTCCTCTCTAAATCTATCGGCTCGGGGCTAGTCAAGATATGGATTGAATCCGACTGGTTCAAGAGACTAAAAATATTCTGGTCCATCTGCGCCGGCAGATCTAGAATAATATAGTGGTAGTCGTTTACGAGGAGGCTTAAGATATCCAGTATCTTTTTCACAAAAAATTGGTCTTGAGAGTTATAAAAAAGGCAGAGCAGATCTATGCCGAATTTATTCCTTAAGATAAAATCTCTTGTCTGGTTTACATTACCCAGTGCGCTGCCAGAGACATCTATTTTCGGATAATCGCCTTCAATCTGAAGCCGGTGTGGCAGGCTGTGCGTTTTATCTTGCGGCAGGATATCCAAGATGAGCACGCTTTTGTGCGCTTCCTGGTGCAGACTCAGCCCCAAGTTGAGGGTATAGATAGTTTTACCGGCCTGGGAATAAGAACTGAAGACCGAAATAATCGTGCTCTCAAAAATAGTCTTCTGATGTAGCCCCTTATTCTTCAGGCGACGGGAGAGCATCTGGCTTAAGTTAATGGCTAACCTGGGGATTTTATTCAGGATAGAATGAAAGTCTTCTTGGGGGATGGTGAAGATTATGCAGTCATTTATCGCCTGGCTGGTCACCGAATGCGTCTCGCCGGTCAAAAGAGAGATAATCCCGAAATATTTACCGCGGTGCAGGTATTCTAAGATGGTCTTCTGGCCGGAGTTATCCTGGGTATAGATTACCACTCTACCCAAGACGACACAGTAAAAGGCATCCGCGGGCGAACCTTCTCGGTAGATAATCTCGCCTTTTTTATAATCTTTGAATTTGCCCTTTTGTTGAATCAGCAGACGCCCTCCTTCCGAAAGAGCGGCAAAAAGGGGTATTTCTTTTAGGATTAAATCTTCGCTCATAAATCCCATTTAATCCAGCCTATTCTCCTGGCAGACCTGGGCAAAATTTTTTGCACTTTGCCTAATCGTACGCTGATAAGTATGGTAATCCACATGGACAAGCCCGAAGCGCGGGGCAAAGCCTTTATCCCATTCAAAATTATCTATTAACGACCAGTGGATATAGCCGATTACCCCAGCGCCCTCGGAGATTGCCCGGTGTAGACTCCTTAAATGCTCCGAGATAAAATCCCAGCGCAGGCTATCGTCGTCGGTACAGATCCCGTTTTCCAAAATAAAGATGGGCAGTTTATATCTTTTTAATCTGACCAGCAAACTGTATAAACCCTCAGGATATATATCCCAGCCCATAGAATTTTTTTTCCGCGGGTCGTGGTTTTGGCTACAGTTATCCAGCAAAAAATTTTTTATCCCCCAGCCGTTTAAATCCACCAGGCCTCGCGTATAATAATTAATACCGATATAATCCAGCGATTTATAGAGCATCAACCTATCCAGAAATTTAAAATTAAAGCCGAGGTTCCTTAGATACACGGCGAATTTATTCCGGAGGGCATTATTGCAGGGGACAAATGCCTGGAGATTCTTGGCAATGCTGACCATCGGTAAGGGCCATTTTTTCTTTTTATAGATTTCGTGAATCAAGCGGTAAACCCGGGTATGGGCAACGACCAAATTGTCTATGACCTCGCCTGCCTTAAAAAGTGATTTCTCCTGCGGCGGCCATACGCCTAAGATATAAGCGTGATACACATAGACCATGGGCTCATTTATGGTAGCCCAGTATCTGACCTTATCTCCTAAGGCCTCGACAATCCGTTCGGCATAACGCAGGAAATACTGCCGTGCATCTTTATTCTGCCAGCCGCCCTCTTGGGCAAACCACAAAGGATTAGTGAAATGATGTAAGGTGACTATCGGCTCTAAGCCGTGCTCCCTCAGTGAAAGAATAACATCTTGGTAATGGCTTATTTCCGTCTGAGAGAATCTTCCTTTTTCCGGCTCGATGCGGCTCCATTCAATGGATAAACGATGGGCATTGTGCTGGAGGGCTTGGGCTAAGTTAAAATCTTGTCTGTAGAGTTGGTAATGCCGACAGGCCTCACCCGATACTTCCTTAAGGCCGGCCTTCTTCTCCCACTCCCACCAGTCGGCGTTTTGGTTATTGCCTTCCACCTGATAGGCGGAGGTGGCTGCACCCCAGAGGAAATCCTGCGGAAATTCAAGCATAGGTGCCTTTATTATAACACCGGAAAATAAAAAATCCCAACAAAAAGTTGGGATAAAAAAGAGCCGATAAAGGATATCGGCGTTCGTCTTACATCACCTTACCCTTCGGCAACCCAGCCACCATCCCGCCACCTGATGTGACGGCTTAGGTCTGTGGCTTTGCGCCCCCGCCTTTCAGCGTCCGCCACACTTCTTGGCGGATCTGCCATCTTTTATGGCAGAGGTTTACCTTTATCGGCTATAATAAAGTATACTATAAAACCGTGTCCTTTTCAAGAGACAGGCCACCACGGCCTACTTTAAGAGGTGTTCTCTGCGGAATCCTTTGGCCAGCCGGTAGGACAAAAAATAGGAATAACTATAAAGCATCTTCCGATTAAAAATTATATCCAATACCATATGCTGACTCAGGCCTATGGCCACGGCAATCCAGCCCAGACCCAATTTAAAGATACTGATGCCCGCCCAAAGGATAAAGATTAACTCCAGGGAATGTAAGATCAGGACTACAAACTTAAATTTTCTCTGATTACACCAGAGATAGATATATCTGAACTTTAGCGTCGGACCCTCCTGCAGGTAGTAATCCAAGAGGTGATCTAGATCTATTAAAATGCCCGCGCTTAAGGAGAGAAAAAATGCCCTCCAGGACCTGAAGGCAAAGAAGACCCCCGCGCTGATCGCCGAGGTACAGATAATATGGCTGATGGGTTTGATTGCTACCTCCTAATGCTGAAAAACAAAAAGGAGTCAGGCCTTAAGCAAATACCCCTGACTCCTTTTCTATTCTATAATTTATCTTTTCTTCTTGGCTTTGACCTCAACAGGTGAGGTGAGGTATACGCTTAATACCGCCCAGGTTTGAGGGCCTACCTTGCCATCCGCCTTAAGATTATGCACCCTCTGAAATTCCTCAATCGCCTTTTTGGTCATCGGACCAATCTTACCGTCAATATTACCGGTATAAAAGCCGGCGTTCTTCAGTGCGGTCTGGATCTCTATCTTGCTTGGCTTAGAGGATGTAGGCGCAGGCAATGTTGCGCCTGGCGCTGCGACCGGTTGGGAGAGAAGCGGCTCTATATTTTGCACTGGTTGCGCCTTAGTTTCTACTGGTGCCGGGGCCTCCGCAGGCAGTTTGCTGAGTGCTTCCATAGACATCGGTTCCTGCATCTCTTCCAGGGCTTGCTGTTTCTTACCGCAACCAGTAAAGTAGGTAAGCGCGGTTAAAGCCAAAACGATAAAAACAAATCTCTTCATGTTCTCACCTCCTTGCACAGTAAGTGCACACCGGCCTATCCGATAAGGCCGGGTGTTTATTTGTGGTATTTATTTTAACAAAGCAATCCAAAAAAGCAAATGAAATATTTAATTTCCTGCGGCCGCCTTACAGTGGTAAGCAGAGTTCTTTGTCGATAAAAACGCTGACCTCTCTTACGATTTCCTCTTTTCTCTTTATTAAGGCCGCGCTTAAGCCCTCTCCGTATGCAGTATCTGCTACCTGAATTCCGGCTACATATATCTTTGCCTTCAAGCCTAAATTTTTGGATAATTCAAATAGGGATTTCAAGTCGAGCTCATGCGTGGAGGAAATCGCAGGATTATGCTCATATTCTATGTCCTGCAACTTAAATATTTTTACCTCTCCTACCGCCAGGCCTGCTTTTATGCCGTCAATAAGAATAACGAGGTCGTAATTCTCTATTTGGTGTAGCAAGTCAAAACTTGCAATTCCGAAATTAAGGTAACCTATCCCTTCCTTTTTATAAAACTTAAGGAGAGATTCTAGGACCCCAATTCCTATTCCATCATCTCTCCTTAAAATATTACCTATACCGATTACCGCTATTCTTTTAGACACTTCGACTTCGCTTGAGGGTCAATGGTGAGCGTAGTCGAACCATTGACAAACTTTATATCCAAGATATGCGTGGCGCAAGAGATGCAGGGGTCATAGGCGCGCGCCAGCATCTCTAAATCCAGGGCGATCTCTTCCTGGGTCTTTCTGCCAATTAATCCTGGGACGAGGTTACGCATATCTTCTTCTAAATTACCCATATTCTGATTTGTAGGGATAACACAATTCGCCTGCGTAATATTACCTGCCTCATCTATCGCATACTCGTGGAATAATGCGCCCCTGGGCACTTCTACGCAACCGATGCCGGTATTGGGTAGATACCTAATCTTATTGACTTGGCTTCTCTTCGGCCACGAGGAGACCAGAATTTTTTTCTCATCCAGGCCGTCTTTTAAGATCTTCTCCAGGATAGTGATAGATTCCTCCAGGCAATGCACCCACTCCACCAGTTGGGCCACGGTATTCAGGTAAGGATTGTGGCAGGGCGCCACCAACCCTAATTCCCCAGCCACGGCCTTGGCTTTCTTATTGAGTTTGTCAGAATTGTTATTGAATCTGGAGAGCGCACCTACGGCATAAGGCTGATTATTTATCGTGGCTATTTTTGCCCGGGAATAATCCACTACCTTCTCACTAAGAAGTTTCTTATAATCAGCGGTCTTGGTCTTGAGTTTTCCGTTGACCACCAAATCTCCGTCGTACATCGCATATTCCTCATCGCAACTTAGCGACAGATATTGAGTCGGCCGCTTAAACTGCGGAAACTTCAGTTTTTTCATTATTTTTACGGTCTCTGCGCCGTCTTTGCGCGCCTGGAGCATCAGTTGGTATAATTTTTCTAGGTTTTCTCTTGCGGGCAGCTGCGTCAGGCCGCCGATGACATAACTGATGGGATGGATATGCCTGCCGGCAAGGACCTCTCCGGCATAATCGCTCATTCTTTTCATGCGTAGCGCCATCTCCACCAGTGGCCGATGAGTTTTGACCAGGGGCAGGATGCTCTTTACGCCCAGAAGATCCGGCGCCACCAGGATATAGATATGTAGGATATGGCTGTCCATCTGCTCTGCATAAAGAAGCAACTTTCTTAAGAGAACAGTTTCTTCCGAGGGCTTAATCCTCAAGGCATCCTCGCCGGCTTTAATGCTGGCTAAACTATGGCCGCAGGCGCAGATACCGCAGATGCGGCTGGTCAAATGCTGGGCCTCCCAGATAGACCTGCCCACGAGCATCGATTCAAAGAAACGCGGAGATTCAATGACCTGAAATTCGCATTTAGTAAGTTTTCCTTCTTTGACGTCAACGACGATATTGCCGTGCCCTTCCACCCGGGTTAAATAGTGGACATCCACTTTGACATTTTTAGAAATCGTTTTAGAATTCTTGGTCATATTTCTCGCCCTGGGAGTCGTTATATAAAGTAAAATGCTTTAAGATATCTTCGGCTTTTAGCCCGTATTTTAATAAAATGTCCTTGGCGCCGTTTACCGCCGGATTTTCTACCAGCCCTCGGCAGCCATAACAGCGGTTTCCATTATTAATACACCAGGAATTGCAGCCTGCCCGAGTAATCGGGCCGAGACATTCTTCGTCTTTTTCATAGCGGCAGACATTCTCGTTCATCTTGCATTCTACGCAAACTGCATAATTAGGCAGCGCGTAGGGCTTACCCATTAAAGCGCACTTAATTACTGTCAAAACCTCAGGGATATATACCGGGCAGCCGTGAATAAAATAGTCTACCTTCACTACTTTATGCACTGGCATAGTCGGGATGGTATTAATAGTATCTTTTTTGGCGCCATAGACCCTTTCTTTGGCCACGTCGAGGGGACTGCGGTTTTTAATCCCGTTTACTCCACCCAGGGTTGCGCAGGAACCCAGGGCAATCAATATCTTGGCCTTTTTCCGGATCTTCTTTATCCGCTGCACATCGTGATCAGTGGTGATGCTGCCTTCTATAAAGGCGATTTCGTAATCTTGACCCTCCTCCGAGATAATCTCCCGGAAATTCACAATCTCTATCAGCCCAGCTATCTCCAGTAAGGTCTCGCCCATATTGGCGAACTGAAGTTGACAGCCTTCGCAATCCGTAAAATCAAAAAAAGCCACTTTTGGCTTAGCCCTTCGACTGCGCTCAGGGCTAATCCCGAGCGGAGTCGAGGGATTAGGCTGCTTTTTCATGGCATTCTCCCTTAAAGGCCTTTAATTGGGCATAGTTAAACACCGGGCCGCTTTGGCAGACATAAACGCCCTCAATCTGGCAATGGCCGCATTTGCCTAACCCGCAACGCATCCTTCTTTCCAGAGATACAATAATCTGATGGTCAGGGATATTCTTTTTCAGTAGTTCTTTAATTACAAACCTATACTTTACCGGCGGACCGACTACCACCGCATATGTCCGGGCAGGATTAATATCCACGCCCGGAATGAGCGTGGTAATTAATCCGACATTGCCGCGCCAGTCGGCATCGGCTTTATCCACCGTACAGTTCATCTTAATCTCAGACCTTTTCATCCACTCCGCAGTCTCTTCGTTAAAGAGCAACTCTTTGGGGGTCTTACAGCCTAAGAGTATCTGTACGTGCCCAAAATCATTTTTATTCTGCATGATGTATCTAATCAGCGAGCGCAGCGGCACTATCCCTAAGCCCCCCGAAACTATTAATACATCGTAACCGAACATATTGTCTACGGGAAAGCCCTTGCCGAACGGACCGCGCACGCCCACGATATCGCCCTTGCCCAGTTTATGCAGTTGATTGGTAAAGACTCCCACATTCCTTACCGTCAGCTCAAAATAACCTTTATCCGTCGGGGAAGAACAAATGGAGATGGGGGCTTCGGTATAGCCGAATATGGAGACCATCACAAACTGGCCCGGCTCATGATTTAGATTGATTTTGCCTTCCAGTTCGATGCGGAAGAATTTTTCTGTGTCCGTAAGCATCCGTGCCGCTATGATTTTGCCCTTCATCGGCTTATAAGGAGAGGTCTTCATTTTTTCTAAGAGTATCTCGCGGTCAATCATTTTGCTTCTCCATCTTCGGCCAGCAGCGCATTCACCGTCTCCACTAGACTGATCTGGGCCATACAGGTGCGCGTGCACCTTCCGCAGCCAGTGCAGAAGTAACGGTTAAATTTATCCACCGGATATTTGAATTTCCGGTAATACCTGTGCCTCTGTCGGGTGTCGCGGCCTTTACGAAAATCCTCACCACCCGCTACCTTGGCAAAATCCTCCATCTGGCAGGAATTCCAGATGCGGTACCTCATCCCCTCGTTAAAGGATAAATCTATTTCATCCGCCACGTCAAAACAATAACAGGTCGGACAGACGGCCGTGCAGTTGCCGCAGGCCACGCAGCGCTTGCCTACATCCTGCCAAACTGGCGAATTAAAATGTCGGTCAAATGCCTGGTAAACCTTAACTAAAGAAGCGTGGAATTCTTCCTGGAAGACCTTCTTTTTGGCCTCTCTCACCCGTTCCAGAGCAGCCATATCCTGCTCGTCTGCCTCCCTGATATAGGCTAAACCGTGGATCAGTCTTTCGCCTTTTTCGGAATTAATATGCAGAATGAACTTCTCGCCGATATCTACCATCATCAGGTCATAGCCGCCGCGCGGCACGTGATTACCCATTGAGGTACAATTGGCATACTGGTCGCAATATTCCAGGCACTCTATGCCGATAATAAACATCTTTTCTTTGCGGTTTAAGTAATTGGGGTCTTCCGGTCCCTCTCTAAAGACGACATCCATACATTGGATACCGGCGATATCGCAGGTATGCACGGCAAAAAGGATATAGTCCTCAAATTCTTTGATGGCCTTGGCAGTCTGGAAGGGCTTAACCTTAAACCTCAACAACTTTTCTTTCTGGGGAAAATAATACTTCTTGGGAGGCAGGATAGTGGGGATATATTTCAGGCTGATCTCATTTATATCTTTAACCGGCCGGAAGATAAATTGGTTCTCCTTTTTCTTGGGCGCATAGAGCCGGGCCTTCTTCTGCAGATATTTCAGCCACGTATTCAGGTCCTCTTTCTTGATGACCGCGTATTTCACGCCTATCCTCCAAATTCTAATCTCGTAATTTCCAGCTCCGGACCGTAAGGTACTTTGTCAATTTCTATCTGCAGACCTTCCCATTTAGTACCTAAAGATTCCTTTTGGCAATGCTCTTTAAGATGTTCTGCGCTGATACCCCCGAATTCAGAAAGCGAGATATATATCTTTCTGACTCTCCTGCGAGATCGCTCTTCTTCTCTCTCTAGATATTGAAATATATTTTCTAAGAGATGGGTTTCGTGCATGGGGTAAGGGAAGGCTTAGCCTGCCGTTAGAAATATTGGACTATATGATAGCATAATTTATAACGGGGTCAAGTAAAAAGCTTAGCCCGGAGGGGGTGGCGATAATTTTTGCTTTACCAGGTCGCTAACTAATTTGGCATCTGCCCGGCCGGCTACTTTGGAGTTTAGCTCCCTCATCACTTTACCCATATCTTTCATGCTGCTGGCGCCGGTGGCGGCAATAGTCTCCTCAATTATCTTCTTAATTTCATCAGTGGACATTTCCTGGGGAAGATAAGTTTTTAAAATTTCCCATTCCTTGCTTTCTTTTTCTGCCAGGTCTAAGCGGTTGCCCTGCTTGAATTGGGCGATAGAATCCTGCCTGCCTTTAATCTGTTTTCTGATTACGGCAATAACCTCATTATCATCAAGGCCCTTCTTCTTTTTGGCCATGGCCACATTGATGAGTTCTGCGCGCAAGAAACTTAAAACCGAACTTTTAAGCGCATCTTTGGCCTTCATTGCCTCTTTATAATCGTTAAGGATTTTTTCTTCTAACATAATGCCTCCTATCTAGAATAGAATATACTTCTTAAACTCTTTTAGCCTAGCATCTAAATCCCT
>CAZKSS010000048.1:0-10082 GCA_964555545.1 uncultured Planctomycetales bacterium | reverse complement strand
GTAACTCCGGATTTCGTGGGGCTTACCTTTGCGGTTTACGACGGACATAAACACGTTCCCGTATTTATCACCGAGAATATGGTCGGCCATAAACTCGGGGAATTTGCCCCCACCCGCATTTTCCGCAAGCACGGCGGGGTAAAGGCCAAGAAGACACCAGAGTTGACTTAAAATGATTGTAAAAGCACAAGGGAGATTCTTAAGATTGGTTCCGGCAAAGGTAAGACAGGTGATTGACCTCATCCGTTATAAAGATGTTCCGGTTGCCGAAGCGATACTCTTGAATTTGAATAAGAGACCCAAAGTTTACTTGATAAAATTGCTCAAACAGGCAGTGGCCAATGCCAAGGTCAAAGGTTTTTCTCCTGAGCAACTCTACATCTCAAAGATAATTTGTGATAATGGGCCGGCCTGGAAAAGATATAAGGCAGCCGCCTTTGGCCGGGCAGCGCCGATTAAAAAAAGAACAGCACATATTAAAATAGAACTCGACCTGAAGACGGGAGAATAAAATATGGGGCATAAAGTTCCGCCGCTAATACAGAGGATCGGTTTTATCAAGGATTGGAATAGCCGATGGTTTGCTAAACGCAATGATTATCCTAAATTCATTGAGGAGGATTTCAGGATCAGGAAATTCATTAAAACTAAATTCAAACAGGCAGCGATTTCCAGGGTGATTATTGAAAGGGTTACCGAGCGGATCAGGGTGAGGATATTGTCCGCCAGGCCCGGGATTATCATCGGCCGCCACGGCGCGGATATTGAACGCCTGCGTGAAGACTTAAACAGTATGGTGAAAAGAGAAATTTCTATCGATATCGAAGAAATAAAGAACCCGGCATTGGATGCCCAACTGGTCGGAGAAAACGTGGCCTTACAAATAGAAAAGAGAGTGGCATATCGGCGGGCAATCAAGCGCGCCATTGCACAGACGATGTCAGCCGGGGCCAAAGGCTGTAAAGTCATCTGTGCCGGCAGGCTCGGTGGTGCGGAGATGTCGCGTCGGGAAACTTACAAACAGGGAAAAATTCCTCTGGCTACCCTCCGGGCAGATATAGACTACGGCTTTGCCGAGAGTTTAACTACCTACGGTCTTATCGGAATAAAGGTTTGGATTTATAAGGGAGATATTTTAGGTAAGCCTGGTAATTTAGCAGAATCTCCTGAAGTACAGGCAGCAACCAAATAGGTGTTCCCATGGCCTTGATGCCCAAAAGAGTAAAATACCGCAAATTACAGAAAGGAACCCGCAGGGGTATGGCTACTTCCGGCAGCGAACTATCCTTCGGTGAATTTGGTCTGAAGGCAATAGAAAACGGATGGCTGAAAAATACGCAGATAGAGGCAGTGCGGGTAATCCTTGCCCGTCAGTTGCATAAAGGCGGAAAGATGTGGATTCGGGCTTTCCCAGACCATTCCATCACCAAGAAACCTGCAGAAGTACGCATGGGAAAGGGCAAAGGCGAACTTGACCACTGGGTAGCCGTGGTAAAAAGGGGCGGGGTCTTATTTGAATTAGGGGGAGTGCCCGAAGAATATGCGCGGCGTTGCTTCCGGATGTGCGCCTATAAATTACCTTTTCAGACAAAATTTATTACGAGAAGTCAGCGATGAAGATAGAAGAATTACGCAGTCTTTCCCGAGAAGAATTATTAGCCAAAGAGAAAAGCCTTAAAGACGAACTCTATAAATTGAATCTGCAGCGTTATAGCGGCAGGGTAGAAAAGCCGCATACCTTTTCGCTGATTAAACGGGATATCGCGCGGATACAGACATTACTTAATGTCAAGAAAGAAAAATAAAATGGGTAAAAGAAAGGAATTCATCGGTACGGTCATCAGCGACAAAATGCAAAAGACCCGCATTGTCCGGGTGATGCGGATGTCCAAACATCCCAAATACAGGAAAATCAGCCGGAAATATAATAAATTCAAGGTGCATGATGAAGAAAATAGCGCTCACCTCGGCGATACGGTAAGGATAGAGGAGACTAGGCCATTGTCTAAAGATAAGCGCTTCCGGTTAGTCCAGATACTCAAGAAGAGAACTGCCCCGCAGGCAGAATTAAAGGAAGAGATACCAGGATGATTCAAATCCGCAGCATCTTAGATGTAGCAGATAATACCGGCGCCAAAAGGGCATCCTGCATTGCCGTCTTGGGAAAGAAGAATTGTAGTTTTGCGCAAGTAGGCGACATCATCAACGTGAACGTAAAGGAATCCGCGCCTGAGGCCACGGTAAAAAAGGGAGAGGTAGCCAGGGCAGTGGTCGTCAGGACAAAGGATGCCATCCGGCGCCCGGATGGCTCGCGCTTAAGGTTTGACCGCAACGCCATTGTCTTTATTGACAACCAACTCAATCCCCGGGGTACCCGTGTCTTCGGCCCGGTGGCCCGCGAATTAAGGGATAGAAATTTTACCAAGATTATCTCCTTGGCGCCGGAGGTCATCTAAATGTATAAGATCAGAAGAGACGATACAGTGCAAGTAATCAAAGGTAAGGACATCGGCAAAAAAGGCCGGGTGATTAAAGTATTTCCCCGCCTCAATAAGGCCTTGGTAGAAGGGATAAATACGGTTAAGAAACACAGGCGCAGGACTCAACAAGACCAGCAGGGCGGAATTATTTCTATTGAAATGCCGATCAGTATTTCTAATTTGATGCTTTTGTGTAAACACTGCAATCGTATAGGCAGGGTGGGGATCAAGATTTTGCAGGATAAAACCAAGGCCAGGTTCTGTAAGGCCTGCAACGAGGTAATTTGAGATGACGCCAAGGCTACTGGAAAAATATAGGAAAGAAATCATCCCCCAGATGATGCAGACTTTTAATCTCAAGAACAAACTGGCGGTACCGCGCATAGATAAGATCGTCGTCAATATGGGGGTCGGAGAAGCACTCCAGGATATCAAGGTCCTGGAAAAGTCCATGGAAGATTTAAGTCTCATCACCGGACAGAGGCCGATTATGCGGCGCGCCAAGAAGGCAATTTCTAATTTCAAAATAAAACAGGGCAGCCCCATCGGTTGTAAAGTCACTTTGCGCCGGGCGTTGATGTACGAATTTATGGACCGGCTTCTGAATATTGCGCTTCCCCGTATCCGCGATTTCCGCGGAGTATCTAGCGATGCCTTTGACAAAAAGGGTAACTATACCTTAGGTCTAACTGAACAGAGTATATTTCCGGAAATAGATTACGATAAAATAAGCCGGGCACAAGGCATGGATGTGACTTTCTGTATCAAAAATGCCCGTTCCAGGCAAGAGGCGGCAGAATTATTAAGGTTGTTTGGCATGCCTTTTGCCAGAGAGTAAATTATGGCAAAAAATTCACAAATCGCCAGGTGGAAAAGGGCGCCAAAATTTTCCAGCCGTAAATATAACCGTTGTCCACTTTGCGGCAGGTCAGGGGGTTACCTACGCAGGTTTAAACTTTGCCGTATATGCTTCCGGGAACTTGCCTGGGCCGGCGCTATACCGGGTATCAAAAAGGCTAGTTGGTAGAAGATAAGGAGAAAGATGAAAAGATGAGTAGGACGGACTTAGTCGCTGATGCCCTTACCATGATCCGCAATGCCATTATGGCAAAAAAAGAAAATCTCGATGTTCCTGCTTCGGGAACACTGAAATCTATTCTTGAAATCCTGAAATCCGAAGGTTACATCGATAACTTCAAGTTTATTGAAGACAAAAAACAGGGAATACTGCGCGTATATCTGAAGTACCTTAGCGGCAAACCGGCGATAAAAAATATCAGGCGTATCTCAAGACCGGGTCTGAAGGTCTATGTAAAGCGCCATAAAGTTCCCACTGTCCTGCGGGGGAGGGGCCTGGCAATTATGTCGACATCTAAAGGCATTATGACGGATACCCAGGCCAGGACCCAGGGCTTGGGCGGAGAAATCATGGCGCAGGTCTGGTGATTGATTATGTCCAGAATTGGTAAAAAACCAGTAATCATTCCTGAAGGTGTGAAAGTAGAAATCAAAGACGGTTCACTTTTGGTGGAAGGTCCTAAAGGTAAACTGAGCCAGGAATTATCCCCGCGCGTCAGCGCCGAAATTAAGGATAAACAAATTTATTTTAAGCGGGTATCGGATATCAAATCCGATAAGGCCCTGCACGGGCTTTATCGCGCTTTGACTGCCAATATGATTAAAGGCGTCACCGAGGGTTACCTGAAAGAACTGGAAATTATCGGCGTGGGATTCAAGGCCCAGGTACAGGGGAATATTCTGAATATGCAATTAGGCTTTTCGCATCCGGTAAACTTTCCTATTCCGGAAGGGATAAAGATAGAAACCCCCAAACCCACCCAGATTGTAGTCAGGGGTATAGATAAAGAAAAGGTCGGCGAGGTCGCCAAGGAAATCCGCTCGGTCTTTCCTCCCGAACCTTATAAAGGCAAGGGCATACGTTTTGCCGGCGAATATATCAAGAAGAAACTCGGCAAGGCTGCCCAGGCCGTAGCCAAATAAAAATGATTAAGCAAAATGAATTAAGAAGGAAGAAAAGGCACGCCAGAATCCGGATGCGT
Source organism: uncultured Planctomycetales bacterium (assembly GCA_964555545.1). Classification (GTDB taxonomy): domain Bacteria; phylum Omnitrophota; class Gorgyraeia; order Gygaellales; family Profunditerraquicolaceae; genus CAZKSS01. Next base: position 5,542 of record CAZKSS010000048.1, on the reverse strand, counting down.
ATGTCGGGCGACAAGGCCAGACCGCGTTTAGTGGTGCGCAGGAGCCTGAAGAATATCTCTGCTCAACTAGTAGATGATACCCAGAATAAAACTATCTTTTCTTTGGCCACCTTTGATAAGGAACTGAGACAGAAATTTACCTGCGCCGGCAATATCAAAAGCGCCCAGGCCTTTGGCGACATCTTTGCCCAGAAGGCAAAAGAAAAAGGAATCACCAAGATACTCTTTGACCGCGCCGGATATCTATACCACGGTCGGGTTAAGGCCTTTGCCGAGGCCTTAAGAAAAGGGGGATTGGAATTCTAAGATGCGCGAATTAAATATCGAACAGCAACCCGAACTTATTGAAAAAGTGATTACCATAAACCGCGTGGCCAAGGTCACCAAAGGCGGTAAGAAATTGCATTTTAGCGCCTTGGTCGTGGTCGGCGACAGCAAAGGACGTGTAGGATTTGCTTTGGATAAGGCCAATGAAGTTGCCGAGGCCATCCGTAAATCCCTGACCCGCGCCAAAAAAGAATTGATCCGCATCCCCTTGGAAGGCTCTACGATACCCCATGAGATTGTCGGTGAATACGGTGCCGCCAAGGTACTCTTAAAACCTGCATCCGAAGGAACAGGCGTGATTGCTGCCGGGCCGGTAAGGGCAGTCTGCGAAGCAGCAGGCATAAAAGATATCCTGACCAAATGTCTTAAATCCAATAATCCCATTAATGTGATCAAGGCGACTATGGATGGTTTAACCAATTTAAAACAGGGCAAAAATGCCAAACTCAACTCCGCAGAAGAAGACAGCGCAAAAGTCGAAAATTAAAACTGCGGTTCCTAAAAAGACCGAAACAAAGGCTAAGCAGCAGGCGCAACCAGAAATTACGCTTGGCCTCCACAACTTAAAACCCGCGCTAGGCTCTCATCGGAGAAAAAAAATCTTAGGCCGCGGTCCGAGTTCAGGCCATGGCAAAACCTCCACCCGCGGCAGTAAAGGACAGACCTCGCGCGCAGGACGCGATATGTATCCGGGTTTTGAGGGTGGACAGATGCCCTTAATCCGTAAAATTCCCAAGAGAGGATTTGCCAGCAGATCTAAAAAAGAATATCAAATCCTAAATCTGAACGATTTAAATAAAATTAAAGAGACAAATCTGACCCTGGAATTATTAGAGGCCAAAGGCCTGATTAAAGATAAGGCCAGGCCGGTAAAGATCTTAGGTGACGGAGAAATCAAGAACCCGCTGACCATCCAGGCGCACGCATTTTCCAAGGCCGCCTCGGATAAAATTACCAAAAGCGGCGGAAAAATAGACCTCATCCATGTTTAGCGCAATCGTCAATTCTTTTAAGATTCCGGATTTAAAAAAACGCCTGTTGATCACCGGCATGCTCCTGGCGATATACCGTGTTGGCTGTTATGTGCCTACGCCGGGCATTGACACCACGGCCCTGGCCCAATTTTTTGCCCGGATTTCTAAGACCCAGGGCGGCGCACTCTTCGGCATCATTAATATGTTTTCCGGAGGGGCGATGGAGAGATTGACCATCTTTGCCCTCGGGATTATGCCTTACATCTCCTCTTCAATTATCTTTCAGCTTTTGACTGCGGTGGTGCCGGCGCTGGAGAAATTAGCCAAAGAAGGCAAGGTCGGTTACGAGAAAATAAACCAATATACCCGCTACGGAACCGTTGCCCTTTCCCTCATCCAGTCATTCTTTATCTCCCTGTGGCTGGAGAACCCCGCCCGCTTCGAAGGATTAAAAATAGTGATGCATCCGGGCTGGGGGTTTAGGATCCTTACTGTGCTTACCTTAACTACCGGCACGATATTTATCATGTGGCTAGGCGAGCAAATTCAAGAAAGGGGTATTGGTAACGGCATATCCTTAGTGATTACCGCAGGAATTATCTCCCGCATCCCTGCGGCCATACAGCAGTTATTTATTCTCCTTTCGCCGTTTTCTGCCACCCGCAGGCAAATACAGCCTTTTACCTTAATTGTGATGGCCGTGCTTTTGGCCATTGTCGTCTTTGCCGTAATCTGGGTAACTCAAGGCCAGAGAAAAATCCCGGTGCAATATGCGCGCCGGATTGTGGGAAGGAAAATTTACGGGGGGCAATCAACTTATATCCCGCTAAAGGTAGACACCTCCGGGGTTATCGCCATCATCTTCGCCCAGTCTATTATTCTGTTTCCCGCGACTATGGCCTCATTTATCCCCAATCCCACTTTTCAGAGATGGGCCCAGGGCTTAGTCCGCGGACACCTTCTTTATACGCTGGTATACGCATTACTGATTATCTTTTTCTGTTATTTTTATACGGCCATTGTTTTTAATCCCAATGACCTGGCGGAAAATATGAAAAAATACGGCGGATTTATCCCCGGTATCCGGCCGGGGATTTCTACCGCGGAGTTTCTGGATTTCGTGATGACGCGGATAACCCTATTCGGGGCTCTCTTTATCGCGGTAATCGCAATTTTTCCGGATTTTATTATGGCGTGGCTAAAGGTACCGTACCTGGTGGCGTCATTTTTCGGTGGTACGGGCATCCTGATTATCGTCGGGGTGATGCTGGATACGATAAAACAAATCGAATCGCATTTATTGATGCACCACTACGAAGGCTTTATCAAAGCCGGCCGCATTAAAGGGAGAAGATAATACCAAATGAACATTGTATTATTAGGGCCTCCGGGCGCCGGCAAAGGCACCCAGGCGAAAAAATTAGCCGAGAAAATAAATTTGCCCCATATAGCAACCGGAGATTTATTACGGCAGAACGTCGCCGCAGGGACAGCCTTGGGAAAAGAAGCCAAGAATTATATGGATAAAGGTGCGCTTGTCCCGGATACTTTGGTAAGCCAGATGCTCAGCGAAAGATTTAAGCAGCCCGACGTAAAAAGAGGTTTTATTCTGGACGGCTATCCCCGGAATCTCGCCCAGGCGCAAACTCTAGATGCGATTTTAAAAGAAAAAGGCATACCTCTGGATATGGTGATGTATCTGGATACCAGTGAATCTGTGATTATCCAGCGCCTCAGCGGTCGCTTAGTCTGCAAAGGCTGCGGCGCAAATTTTCACGTTAAAAATATGCCTCCGCGCAAAGAGATGGTCTGCGATTTCTGCGGAGGGGAACTCTATCAACGCTCCGATGACAACGAGACGACCATAAAAACGCGCCTGGCAGTCTATCAAAAAGAGGCGGGGGACTTAATTAACTATTACGCGGCAAAGGGTAAATTAGAACGCATCTCGGCTGATGCAGATGCCGAGACGGTTTTAACGAAAATGATTAAACTCGTGGAAAGACACAATGATTCCCTTAAAATCTGAAGCAGAGTTAGAGATCATGCGCCAGACCGGAAAAATTTTGGGCCGGATGATTAAGAAGATAGAAGGTTTTACGAGAGAGGGCGTAACCACAGGCGAGATAGACCGGTTCGTACAGGAGTTGGCAGAGGAAGAAGGAGTCTCACCGGCATTTAAAGGCTACCGGGGTTTCCCGGCGGCGATCTGCACGTCGGTAAACGAAGAGATTGTCCATGGCATCCCCGGCGAGAGAAGATTAAAAGCAGGCGATATCCTCAGTCTAGATTTAGGCATAAATTACCGCAATTTTTTTTGCGATGCCGCGGTTACCTTGGCAATAGGCGAAGTAGATTCTGGGAAAAAGAAACTTATTGAGGTAACCAGAAAATCCTTGGCCGAAGGCATCAGGCAGGCACAACCGAATAACCATCTTTCGGATATCTCTTATGCTATTCAAAATTACGCGGAAAAAAACGGCTTTGCCGTGGTCAGACAATTTGTCGGCCATGGCATCGGAAAGAATTTACACGAAGAACCCGAGATACCGAATTTCGGCAGGCCGCACCAGGGACCCCTATTAAAGAGCGGTATGGTTTTAGCCATTGAGCCGATGATCAATATGGGTACCTGGGAATCGCAGATACTGGATGACGGCTGGACCGCGGTGACCAAGGACAAACTTCCTTCTGCGCACTTTGAACATACGGTAGCGGTAACTGAAAATGGGCCAGAGGTATTGACCAAATAAAATATGACCAAAGAAGAGCTTATTGAGACGGAAGGCAAGGTTATTGAGGCGTTGCCTAACGCTATGTTCAGGGTGGAATTAGAAAACGGGCACGTAGTCTTAGCGCACGTCTCGGGAAAGATGCGTATGAATTTTATCAGGATTCTTCCCGGAGATAAAGTAAAACTGGAATTATCGCCTTACGATTTAAGTCGGGGGCGTATTACATTTAGGGTCAAATAGTACAGCCGTAGGGACTGTCCCCATTGGAATTCAAGACCCGGTCTTGCAAGTATCCAATAAGGGTAGTAAGACCGGGTCTTTCGGAAGTCAGGGGACTGTCCCTACCAACCGAGGTACGGCTGGCAAGCGAAATAAGCCAAAAGGAAGTAATGAAGGTTAAATCATCGGTAAAAAAGATTTGCGATAGGTGCAAAATTATTAAGCGCCGGGGCATAGTCCGGGTAATCTGCAACAACCCCAAGCACAAACAAAGACAAGGATAAGGTGGAGATATGCCTAGAATTTTAGGTGTGGATATACCCAGAGAAAAAAGAATGGAAATTGCCCTTACCTATTTATATGGCGTAGGCAGATTTCTCTCCAATAAAATACTGAAAGAATCCGGGATTGATCCAAATAAACGCGCCAAGGATTTAACCGAAGAGGAGGTTTCCCATATCACCCAAGCCATCCAAAAAGGCGGTTATAGATTAGAGGGCGATTTGCGCCGGGATATCTCTCAGAATATCAAAAGATTAATGGATATCGGTTCCTGGCGGGGATTGCGCCATAGAAAAGGTCTTCCGGTAAGAGGGCAGCGTACGCGGACTAATGCCCGGACCCGCAAGGGGCCTAAAAAAGCAGGGGCAGTGATTATTCGGAAAGAAGAACCCAAGAAAGCCGCCCTGCTGCCTGCAGGAGCAGCTAAGCCTCTAGCCAAACCGGCTAAATAATTTAGAAGGAGCGAGGTAATGGCGACTAAAGAAAAGGCAAAAAAGAAAAAGATAGCCAAAGGCGTAACCTCGGGTATCGCCCACATCCAGGCAAGTTTCAATAATACCATCATTACTATTACCGACAAACAGGGTAATGTCTTGGTCTGGTCCGCTCCGGGTGTAGTAGGTTATAGCGGTTCCAAAAAGTCTACTCCCTTTGCTGCCCAGGTCGCGGCAACTGATGCCGCCAGGAAAGCAAAAGAGATCGGCGTGAAGGACGTGGATGTTTATGTAAAAGGTCCAGGGTTTGGCCGTGAAAGCGCAATCAGGGCGCTACAGGCATCGGGCCTGACCATTACTTCCATAAAAGACGTGACTCCTATTCCGCATAATGGCTGTCGTCCGAAAAAGAAAAGGAGAGTATAAAATACAGTTAACAGTTAACAGTGTACAGTTTACAGCATGATGGTTATTCAAGATTTTGATTTTGAGAAATTAAAAGTTTATCAAAAAGCTTTAGAATTTATTCATAAAATATTTGAAATATATAAAAAGATACCCAGAGAGTTTA
>CAZKSS010000047.1:0-10114 GCA_964555545.1 uncultured Planctomycetales bacterium | reverse complement strand
CTTTTAAAGCTAATAATCCTGCAAAAATTAACTGTGTAATCATCATATTACCTTTCTATCCCTAATGCCTGCTTTATTTTCTCCTTATCAAATCCAACGATAATTTCGCCATCGATATCCAAAACCGGGACGCCCATCTGGCCGGACTTCTGGATCATCTCTTCTGCCTTGGCCTGGTCAGCGGAAACATCGTAATTTTCAAAGGGGATATTATTCTCAGCGAGAAATTGCTTTACCCTCATACACCAGGAGCAGGTAGGAGTACTATAAACTACAACTTTTTTTGTCATATCTTGCTCCTACTGTATCTGGACCTCAACCATCCAGCGGCCGTGGATATTGCAATTTTCTAAGGCAATTAATTTCCCTGAGGCAACCTTAAGATGTACCCCCAAAACTGGATGCAAACTCTCGGGTGTCATGTGATAACGGGCAATGAATTTATAGTCAAGGTATAAATCAATATACATAATAAAATGTTTCTCTTCCATTACGTGCACGATTGTACCGATTTTTATATTGGCGTCCACGCAGCCTAGACCCACAATGCCGCATTGCTTGCGGATATCAATGGTCGGGATATGTTTTTTCTCAAGCTCATTGAGGTTAGCAGGATCTACGGGCTTCTTTATAGCTGTCGGGTCCAACTCAAATGCCTCTTTTTTCGCTCCGCAAACCGGGCATACGTCAGGCGCCTGGCCAAAAGCAATATAACCACATCTTCCACAGACATAAGTATTCATTCTTAATCTCCTTTTATTTTTTGGGCGAATTCCTTGCCGTATTCTATACAGCGCTGACTTTCATTTTCATCCGGCATATATTTTAAGGCCAAACCCGGCAGCGCCAACTCTACACCTGCCTCTTTAACAATATCCTCTATTTCCTTTACTGCTCCGCCTGCCCAACCGTGAGAGCCAAAACAAGCGGCAATCCTATTCTTGGGCTTTAGGCCCTTAAAAAGTTCCATAAAAGCGGCCATGGAAGGCAGCATATCATTGTCATGAGTTGAAGAGCCAAACAAAAAGCCCTTGGCATCCAGCATCTCGTTTAAGGCCTCGGTGCGGTCGGATTCCGCGATATTGAATATTTTAACCTCTAGCCCCTCCGCGAGGAGCCCGTCGGATATCCTGCGCGCCATCTTATCGGTTGCGCCCCACATCGTTTCATAGACAATTACTGCCTTGGGTCGGGTTTCATTTTTGGCCCAAGACAGATACGCATTGATAATTTTGCCCGGCTCTTTGCGCCAGATAATCCCGTGGCTGGGCGCAATCATCTTAATAGGTAAATTCAATTTTTGCACTTCTTCTATTTTTTTCTGGATTACTGAACTTAACGGCCAGAGGATATTGGCATAATATTTTCTGGCTTCGTCCATCAGGGCGCACTGGTCGGTCTGGTCGTCGAATCTTTCGGAGGTGGCGTAGTGCTGGCCAAAGGCATCGTTGGGCATCAAGAGTTGCTCTTCGGGGCAATAGCTAAACATACTGTCCGGCCAGTGGATCATCGGCGCCTCAATAAAGTTCAGATTCCTTTTGCCTAATTTCAGCTGGTCCCCGGTCTTTACTATCTGAAAATCCCAGTTCCCGTAATAATTACGCTGGAGGCCGTCCTTACAGTTTTTGGTCCCGAAAATTTTTATCTTGGGACAAAGTCTCATTATCGCAGGCAGTGCGCCGGAATGGTCTGTCTCTACGTGATTAGCGATAATATAATCTATCTTTTCCAAAGGAATAATCTGTCTGATATTTTCGATTAATTCATCGGCAAAGGGACCGTATACTGTATCCACCAGCGCTATTTTATCGTCGATAATCAAATAGGCGTTATAGGTGGTTCCCCTTTTGGTGGTATAGGTATGGCCGTGGAAATTGCGTACATTCCAATCCACCACTCCTACAGAGTAAATTTTAGGTAAGATCTCTAAATTATGCATAGCAGGTACCCCCTTCTAATATCCTTGAAAATTTTCCGTAATAATATCTGTATCTGGTACTTTTAATTCTTTAGTGAGTATGCCCTGCATTGCCTCGACCATGCCCGGCGGGCCGCAGAGATAAAATTTTCTTTCGCTGTAATCCGGAATTTCATTTTTGATTACCCGGGCATTAATTAAGCCAGGCGTGCACTTGAAGCCTACGGCCGGCTCGCAGAGCACATGCACGACTCTTAATTTAGGGTATTCTTTCTGCATAAAATCAAAATCCTCTCTAAAGGCGATATCGCGGATGGAGCGGTTGGCATAAAGTAGGATGATATCCGTGCCTAAATTTTTATCCACTACGTATTTAGAGATGCTCCTGATGGGGGTAATGCCTATGCCTCCGGACAAGAAGGCAATCTTGGGCGCACCCCGCAGGGTAAAATTACCAAAGGGATACTTAACGATTACCGCATCTCCGGCTTTTAGGTTATTTAGGGCTTGAGAAAATTCACTCTCCGTAATCTTCTTGGTAAATTCCAGGTGGCACTTTTCCGTCGGAGAACTGGAAATAGAAAGGTATCTCTTCAAGCCGGGTTTATCTTTAAGGGTCACCTCCAGGAACTGGCCGGCCTTAAAGTCAGGACCTTTGCTTTTGACGTCTAGGCGGAAACTTTTTACGTTGTAAGTCCTTTGGATGATCTCCTTAATTTTTGCTTCTACTTCTCTCATTTCAACTGTTTGATAATTTCCCGACAGAATGCTGGCAGGTCATAAGGATTGCGCGAAGTAATGAGGTTTGAGTCTACTACTACTTCCTGATCTATAAATTTTGCTCCCGCATTTATCAGATCGTCTTTTATGGCACTGAAACAGGTAGCCGACTTACCTTTTAAAATCCCGGCGGAGACCAATACCCAGCCGCCGTGGCAGATGCTGGCTACTATTTTCTTCTGGTTAAACATCTCTCTGACAAAATTATTCACCTCCGGATAGCGACGCAAAAAATCCGGCGCATAACCTCCCGGGATGACCACGGCATCAAAATCATCGCTCTTGGCTTTGGTTATGGCAATTTCTTCCTGGGCAGGATAGCCCTCCTTGCTCTTATACGTTCCCCTGCCTGTGCCGACGAGAAGCGTCTTAATCCCCGCCTCGCGCAGGCGTAGATAGGGATACCAAACCTCCAAGACCTGATAATTCTCCTCCACCAATACTGCTACCTTCTTCATCCTATTCTCCTAACCTATTCTCTCGAATTGGTCCTTGGGTACGCCGCATTCCGGGCAGACCCAATTGTCTGGCAGGTCACCAAAGGCTGTGCCGGGCTTAACCCCCTGGGTGGAATCTCCAAGCGCAGGGTCATAGATGTAACCGCAAACCGTACATCTGTATTTTTCCATCGTGGGCTCTCCTTCTTAGTTTAGGATAAGATACTCATTCATAAAATTTATTGGTAATGGGCATGCGCCGGTCTTTCCCAAAGGCCTTGGGCGTAATTTTGATACCTACTGGAGTCTGTCTCCTCTTATATTCGTTTCGATCAATCATCGCAATCGTATCCTTGACTATATTTTTGGGAAAACCTTTTTTAACGATCTGGCTTGGGGATTTATCCTTCTGGATATACTCATCTATAATCTTGTCTAACTTATCATAAGGCGGGAGAGAATCCTCGTCTTTCTGATTTCTCTTCAGTTCTGCAGTGGGGGCCCTTTTAAAAATACTTTCCATAATTATATCTCGGCCTGCCTTTGCGTTGATATACCTGGCTAATTTATATACGGTTGTTTTAGGCACATCCTTTATCAGCGCAAAACCTCCGGCAGTATCGCCGTAGAGGGTGCAATAACCCACGCTTAACTCGCTTTTGTTACCCGTGGTCACCACCAACCACCTAAATTTATTAGAAAAAGCCATCAGAAGATTTCCCCGGATGCGCGCCTGGAGGTTTTCTTCTGCAATATCTGGCCGGCTGTCCTTGAAAGGTCTGTTTAAGACCTTAAGATAACTTTTATAAATATCCGTTATAGGAAGTCTAAAAAGTTTTAGACCTAAATTTTTCGCTAGCACTAGCGCATCCCGTTGGGTTAGAGAGGAAGAATACATCGAAGGTAGAGTCAAGGCAATGACATTATCCTTACCCAGGGCATCCACTGCCAGCGCTGCTACTACTGCCGAATCAATGCCGCCACTTAAACCCAAAATTACTTTTTTAAATCCGTTCTTGCTGGTATAATCCCGCAGGCCTAAGATAAGCGCGGAATAAATCTCTGCAATGGGCTGCAGGCGCTCCTCTATCCTGTTCGCTAAATAAACACTGCCTTTCGCACAAGGCAGGTCCACGGTTAAGAGGTCTTCTGCAAATTGCTTGGCCCGGGCAATAAGATTTCCTTTGGGATCAAAGGCCATACTTGCCCCGTCAAATACCAGTTCATCCTGCCCCCCTACGAGATTACAGTAAAAAAGGTTCACCCTGTTTTCCCTCGCCCTCTGCGCTAATAGTTTTTCTCTCAAATTTATCTTTCCGGCATAATAAGGCGAGGCAGAGATATTGATGATGGCCTTGGCCCGGCCTATTTTTGCCTGTGTCTTTATCGGCGTGTCTTGAGACCAGATATCCTCGCAGATATTCACTCCTAGCCTTAAGCCGCTGGCCAGGCGGAGCACCGGAGAAGAATCTCCGGGTTTAAAATACCGCATTTCATCAAATACGCCGTAATTGGGCAGGTGTATTTTTTTATAAACCAGGCGCAGCCTTTTATCGCAGATGACACTAGCCGCATTAAACAAGGCGCCTTCTTTAGCATAAGGAAATCCTACCACGCAAGTTATGCCATCGCAAACCCTGACAATCCTATTCAGGTATTCCCTATTTTTCTTTACAAAATGCCTCCTGAAGAGTAAATCCTCAGGAGGATAACCGCAGAGTGCCAGCTCCGGAAAAACCACGATATCTGCATGCAAGACTTTAGCCTTCTCTATATAGCGAATAATCTTTGCGGTATTAGACTCCAGGTCTCCGACGCTAGGATTTATCTGGGCCAGAGAGATTCTTAAAGAAAAATTATCCATCTTTTTTTCTTTTAACGCGCCCTTTGCTTCTTGTATAATCCGATTAATTCTGCCTTCTCTAAGATATGGCTCTGCATGGCTTCTTCCAATTCTTCTTTACGCAAGCCCGCATTTAAATTAAGTTTGGTATCCAGGGCGTATATTTTAAAAAAATAACGGTGCGTGCCCGAAGGAGGACAAGGGCCGTGGTAATTATTCCCCCCTGAATCATTAACTCCGGCTGTCCCTGGCTGGCTATTCTCTGCAATCCGAGAAATAACCGGCAGGTCATAAACCACCCAATGTACCCAGGTCCCCATCGGCGCATCTGGGTCATCTACTATCAAAGCCAGGCTTTTGGTATCCGCAGGGATACCCTCAATGATAATCTCAGGATTGATATCTTCGCCTTCACAGGTAAACTTTAGCGGTATAAGTTCGTTATTTGCGAATGCCTTGCTGGTAATCTTCATCTCTTCTCCTCCTGCGCTTATCCCAGCCAAACCCAGGAATAAAAAATAACCCAGCGCAATAATAAAACGGCCGCTCATCTTATTCTATCTTTCTGAAATTCTGCTACCTTAATCACCTTTCCTCTTAGAAAAAGGCGGATATCCGGATCAGGCCGTTTATCCGCCCCGGAATGTCTATTTTCTCTTCTTGGCCTTCTTTTTCTTCTTCGGTGCACAAGATCCGCAGCTCATTCCCCACCTCCTCCTTATTTCTCAATATTATACATCTATTAAGGCGCCAAGACAAACAGTTAAAATTCTACTTTTGAAGGCGCGAACATTTTTCTTCACCCACACATTCTCTGGCAAACTTGCACCAGTCAATGCAACTTGGCAATCTTTGCCTACAGATTAAATTCCGGCATTGCGGGCACCTTACCTTCACCTCATCCGAGAAAATCTCTGCCTTATACCCGCATTTTGGGCAGGGGATTATCTCGGATTTTAAATTCCGGTCATCTTGACCAGGGCATTTCATAATCATCTTTTTGTTTCCCTATCGGCTCCTTATTAAAGATTGAATGGTTATGGCTTTTAATTCTCTTATTACATAGGCCTCTATTTTGTCTATCTTTTTCCTTAAGGCGCATGTCCTGAGGTTGGGGCAGGGCATTTTTTTAAAAAAGCACTCGTTTAAACGAAGCCCTCCCTGAAATATGCGCATCAGGTCCATCAAAAATATTTTATCTCCAGGCCTGGCCAATAAAAATCCTCCCCCTAACCCTCTCTGCGAACGTAGGAGCCTTCTCTTGCTTAAGACCTGCAATAATTTCCTTAAAAATGGCTTCGGGATTTTTAATTCTTTGACCAATGTGGAAACCGAAACAATTTTATCTTTATTTTTGGCAATAAAACACACCGCCCTTAACGCATAATCGGTGTCTCTAGTAATTAATTTCACTCTATTATCCCCCTTCTGCTATAATGATACCATATTAGTATCATTTGTCAAGCAAAAAATAAAGAACGGCACCGTTTTATTTACCCCAGACGAGCCATAAGAATAAATAGGCTGCGCTTACGGCGGCGAGAGTAAAAGGCAGCCCAATTTTTACGAAATCGCTGAACTTGACCGGATAGCCTTTTTTACGCAGTAACCCCACAGCCACGACATTAGCCGAGGCGCCGATGGGGGTAATGTTTCCGCCTAGCGACGCCCCGATCAGCAGACCAAACAAGAATAGATACGGGCTTGTACCTAAAGATGCGGCAATAAGTTTGGCCACCGGGATCATCGCTACGGTGTAAGGGATATTATCCACGAAGGCCGAAAGGATTACCGAGAGCCAGACGATAATGCTAAAGGCCAGGAGTTTATTCCCCTGGGTAAAGGCGGTAATGAATTTGGCGATATCCTCTATGACGCCGGCAGAGGTAAGACTCCCCACTAAAACGAATATGCCGATTAAAAAGAAAAAGGTATTCCAGTCTAGGTCCTTTAATAAAGAAAGGGATTCCCTGTGTCTTAATTCGTGCCAGACTAGCCCCACTGCGCCGTAAGTCAAACAGATCAGGGCAATGGTGTAGACCGGTTTATTCTGGATAAAACTGGAGAGTGCCAGAGTCAGCATCATCAGGCCCAAGAGCAGGGTAGGAAACCAAGTCTTTACTTTTACTTCCTCAATTTTCTCCACAGGCTGTTTGTATTTCCTGAACAATACAAAAAGCACACAAAATGAGGCTAACGCCCCCAATTCTACTGCAAAGGTAATGCCGGGCCTGCCCTTCATCCAGAAGAAGTCCAGAAAATTCATTCCGCTAGAAAGGGCGAGGATAATGCTGGGGCTGTCGCCAATCAGCGTGGCGCAACCCTGCAGATTAGAAGAAACGGCTATACCGATTAAAAAAGGAATGGGATTGGTTTTTAGTTTCTTGGCCACTTCAAAGGCAATGGGCGCCACAATCAGGACCGTAGCCACATTCTCCACAAAACTGGAGATAAAACCGGAAAGGATGCATACAGATAAAAGCGCCATACCCACGGTCTTTGCCCTGTCCACTAATTTGGTGGCTAAATAGGCCGGCACCCCGGAAAAGATAAATAGCCCAGATAAGATCATTGTCCCGACAAAGACGCCAAGGACATTATAATTTATACTGGATAATGCCTGTTGTAGAGTGAGGGCGTGGCTGGTGAAAAGCAGGACTATGGCGCTACCCAAGAGCAAAAAGGGATGGCCCTTACGCGCCACCAGCAATATATAGGTAAGCAAAAATACGCTGACCACAAAAATTTTCATTTTAGTAACTCTCTGGCTACCTTCCTGCCGGATAAAAGCATGCCGCCGAATATCGGACCCATGCGCGGGCCGCCGAATACGGCATTGGCAGCCATCCCGCAGACATAAAGCCCGGGACAGACCTCTTTAGAATTTTTCACAATCGTCTCTTCGCCTACCTCTGCCCACATTGACTGCTCGCCCATAATTTTACCGGTGCGGGTCTTCAGCCGAAGTCCGGATTTGCGCTCGGCAATATGCACTACTTCCGCAGCATGCCCCGTGGCATCTACCACAAAACCTGCGCGCATCGTAATGGGGTCAACATGTAAATTGGCTATCTCAACCGCAGTCCAATTTAAAACCAGGCCGGTGATCCGGCCTTTTCTTATCAGCACATCCTCGGCACTCAACAAATTAAAAATCTTTACCCCTGCCTTAACGGTCTTGGAGCAGATGGTGGATACCGCCTCAATGGAATCGGCCAAGTAATAACCTTTTTCATAAACCCTGGTTTTAATCCCAAACTCATCCATAATCTCTTTGGCCTTATCCTGAATCACTATCTCGTTGAACATAATCCCTCCGCCCCACATCCCGCCCCCGACGGACAACTTCCTTTCAAAGATGGTTACCTTCCTGCCCCAGCGGGCCAAATAATAAGCGCAGGTCATCCCTGCCGGACCGGCACCGACAATGGCTACATCCACCTCCAGTGCCTGGACTAACTTTTCTTTATAGGATTCCACTATCGCCTTTGAAATTTTAATATCGTCTAACTGCATCTTCGTCCTCTCTTCTCTTTAAAAAGCCGCTGAAACTTTTCTACTTCCTTTTTTACGTTAGGCCTAGTCACTACCGCGGAGATGGCGCATAATCCGTCGGCTCTGGCGTCGATAACCGCGGCTGCATTGGCTAAATTTATTCCCCCGATGGCAACCACCGGCAGAGAAATCTCTTTTTTTATTTTCTTTATCAGCCCCGTACCCACCGGACTTCTAGGATTTTTTTTGGTCAAGGTTCTAAAAATCGGCCCCACGGCCAAATAATCCGCGCCCGATTTTTGCGCGGCCCTGGCCTCTTTTAAGGAATGTACAGTCACGCCGATAATTTTATCTTTTCCCAGCACTTTTCTGGCGACAGCGCAAGGGATATCCTCCTGCCCCAGGTGTATCCCATCGGCATCTACTGCCTGCGCTATATCCACTCGGTCATCTACGAGAAAAATTGCCTCCTGGCAAAGACGCCTTAACTTTAACGCCTGCGCATACATTTCTTTCGTGCCGTAAAATTTATGGCGGTATTGTATAACTTGCACTCCTGCCTGTAAAGCGCTCTTTACATCGCTAAAATTGCCTGCCCGGCTTAAATGCGAGTCGGTGATAAAATAAAATCCGCGGATCTTTCTATCTTTTCGCTTCAATTTTTATTCTTAACGCGGAGGTCTTTTAGGGAAACCCGCCTTGCCCCTTTTTTCAGGATCAGTTTCATTGCCTCTTGGGAATCGTGGGGTTTTAGGTTGACTCCGGCAATGGCATCGACTAAGACCTTTACCTTAAAGCCGGCCTTTAAGGCATCGAGGCTGGTATATTTAACGCAGTAATCCGTAGCCAGGCCGCCGATATAAAGTTCCTTTATGCCCATTTTTTTTAATATCCGGGGAAGGGTTAGCCCTCCTATATCCTCTGCCTCAAAGGCAGAATAACTGTCTCTTTGCGGGTCCATTCCCTTATATAAAAATATCGCGCCTTTGCTTAATTTCAAACCCGGATGAAATGCCGAGCCTCTGGTATTCTGGATACAGTGCACCGGCCAGACCCCGCCGAATTCCCGGAAGTGCCTGGTTCTCACTGGATGCCAGTCGCGGCTGGCAAAGACAGGCCATTTATTCCTGGCAAAGACACTGATGTATTTATTTATGGCCGGTATAATCTTATCGCCTCCGGGGACGCCCAGGGCTCCGCCGGGACAAAAATCATTTTGGAGATCTACGACCAAAAGCGCTTTTTTGGCCTTCATCCGAACACTCCCGGTATCAGGGTATGGCAAAAAGGACACTTGCCTTGTTTTATATTATACTCTAAAACGCTAAAAACTTCTCTTTTGACTAATAACTTCTGACAATGGTGACAATAGGTATCATTACCCCATCCCCGCACGTTTCCTGCGTATATATAGGTAAGGCCTGCGTCTTTACCTATGTTAATCGCATTTTTTAGCGTCTCTTCCGGCGTAGGCGGCCGGTCGCTAAATTTATAATCCGGATGAAAACGCGAGATATGCCAGGGTATATTTTTGTCTACTCCAGCAAGAAATCCGGCTATCCCGCGCAGTTCTTCCTCTGAATCATTCTCGCCTGGCACGATCAAGGTAGTCACCTCTACCCAAATTCCTAACTCCTGCAT
>CAZKSS010000046.1:8273-10243 GCA_964555545.1 uncultured Planctomycetales bacterium | reverse complement strand
GTCACTCGGAGCTATGGTTTACCACGAGCGAGGAGCGGAGCGACGAGTCGAGTGGTGGAGGTGGCGGCATTGAAGCCGCGTCCCTAAGTAACCCGATAAAAGCCGCTACATGTCCGCCACAATGCTTTGGCGGACTCGCCAACGTTTTGTGGCGAGCTTAGTCTGTCTTTTGCGCTTATTTCCCGCCACTTCGATAGACAGAATTGGCGGGACCGCAGCCTTTAAGAGTTTCGTCAGGCCTTCGAAGGCAAACCCGGCCTGACTAGCCTACTTGCCGCTCAATCTCAGGCCATAGGCGAGCCTTGAGTTGAGGCATTCCTTATAGTTAAGGAATGGCTAACGCAGCAGGCAACATAGCTGCCCCAGCAAACGCTGGAACTTTGCTATATCTGTCTGCTAATAAACGACTGTTGTCGTTTGCGTTTATATGGTGTAAGGATTGTTTACGCGGCAAACCTTACGTCCGCGGCATGCTGCTCTTACCCGACTGACTTAGGTCGAGCCCTTTCACCCCCAAATTTTTCTATCGTTTACCTTCCGGAAAAATTTGCCCCGAGCAAGGCCCTTGTTTTCATCCTTGCCGCGTCGAGGGGCATAAAAATCTATCTTCTCCTGCTTTTCATAATCCTGCGCATGGCCATATCTTCCTCGCGGCGCTTGATGGCCTGTCTTTTATCGTAGAGTCTCCTGCCTTTACAAAGAGCCAGTTCTATCTTGGCAAGGCCCTGGTCCGTGAAATACGCCTTTAAGGGAACAAGGGTAAAACCGCGCTGCGCCACCTGGCCCATTAATTTATTGATCTGCTTCTTGTGCAAAAGTAATTTGCGCGGCCTGATAGGGTCTACATTTAAGTAACTCGCTTGCGCGTAAGGACTTATGTGCGTGTTATATAAAATGACTTCGTTATCTTCTATGCGGGCAAAACTGTCGTTTAAGTTCATTCTGCCGTCCCGCAGAGACTTGACTTCGCTGCCTTTCAATTCTATACCGCATTCAATGGTCTCTAAAACCTCGTAATCCCGGTGGGCTTTGCGGTTGGTAGTGATGGCCTTTATCATTGTATCATAACCAGCGCAAAATATAAACTTAAAAATAACGGGATAGTCAAGATGCTCAGGAGATGGCCGAAAAATATCCCTTGGCTGACTAAGAGGTCCTCTTTATGATAGTGGCCGGTGATTACCGACAACAAAGTCGCCGGCGGCATGGCCAGTTCAATGAGGATGAATAAACCCACTAACTGCGGCAATTTTAATTTCAGGATGAGCCAGAGGCCCAGGCCAGGCAAAATCAAGAGTTTCAGCAAACTCATCAAAAATATCGCCTGGGGGTTAATGCTCCTTAAATTTATCTGCGCCAGGCTTCCTCCAACCACGAGCATGGCCAAAGGAAGGGTGCAGTCGCCGAGCAGGCGCAGGGGCTTAAGTAAATCCGGCGGCACGAGTTTGTTCAACCCGAAAAAGATAATGACCAGGCTCACTAGCGTGGCTATTACCGGCGGGCTGAATAAACTACCCAGTTCTAATCTGCGGTTTTTATGGAAACACAAGAGATGCACTCCGGCGGAAAACATCACCAGGTTAAACCCGGTAAGGAACAAAAACAGATAAATAAACATCGGGCCGACTTTCTCCGCCGGCAAGAGCGCCGCTATCAAGGCCAGGGGAAGGTATCCGGAGTTCTGAAAAGTAACCAGGCTTAAGAATTGTAACCTATGCTGCAGGCCTTTGAAGAACCCGATGAAGAGCAGGCCGAAAGCCAAGCCTGCGGCGTTAATGGCAATGCTCATCAGGGGAAAAATCCACCAGTTCGGATAGAGGCGGAAACTAAAATCCTTGAGCAGTTGGCAGAAGATTAATACCGGTAGAGTAACCTCGATGACTAGCCGGCTGATGGCATTAAGCCCTTCTGCAGAAAGGAATTTCTTCCTGACTAAGAAATATCCTATTGCGCCCAGGATAAAAATCTGG
>CAZKSS010000046.1:0-8173 GCA_964555545.1 uncultured Planctomycetales bacterium | reverse complement strand
TATTATAACAGCAAAGGGGCGGCCTCGCAATTCTTATTTGACAGAATTAATCGGCTGGGATATACTTAAAGTCATTGCGGGGATGGCGGAATGGCATACGCGTAAGTTTCAGGAACTTATGCCGAAAGGCTTGAGGGTTCAACTCCCTCTCCCCGCACCAAATTGTACGGTTGACCCCAAAGGCTCTTCCTTCTTCCCACAAGCATCAACCTCATAAAAACTACCTTAAATAAATAGGCGAGGGGAAAAATTTTGCCCAAGAATGTGTAATGACCCCCTTTTGTTAATGGGGGTCAGTATACTTTTAATTCAATTACTTTGTTTTCTTCCAATTATTAACACATTCTTGATAGGCCTTGAAGGCGGGTTTTTGAGAGAAGTCCCAGCGGATAAGCCCAAAATAATCTGTGCCGTCCTGCCAGTGTTCTTTGCAGTCGCGGAAAAAGGCCCAGAATATTTTCTCCACGTCTTTGTCCTGAAGTAACTGCGTATAAACTTCTTCCAGCCATGCGGCCTGCTGCGCCTCGTCAGGGTTCTGGCCGAGCCACCAGTTATTCACCTTTAGCCCGTTTTTCACGCCTGGACAGCCGATCTCGGTAATCCAGATTTTCTTCTGGGCATCGCCGTTTCTGGACATAATTTTATAAACCGCGCGCGTATGGGCGGAGATTCTTTTTTCGGCTCCGGGGTTTAAGGGCGATTCAAATATGTGGATATTCAAGATATCAAAATAATCCTTGGCGCCGTTATCATAAAGGCGATTGACGCTGCCGGGGCTCTGGGCCAGCCCACCATTTAAAACTTTACATTGAGGGTCAACTTTTTTTAAGGCGGTGTAGGTATCCTTAAGAAGCGCGCAATAACCCTTCAGGCCGTCCTGCCCTGACCAATAGGTAGCGGAATCCGGCTCATTCCAGACCTCCCAGTATCTTATCTTACCTTGATAATGGCGGGCCACTTCCGTCGCATAATTAACAAAGAGCCGCCTGTCCTGCGGCGGGCAATTCCATCGACCAGAGACACTAGCCCAGGGCGCGCTATAATCCAAGAGTCCTACCATATTTATATTATTTCTGGCAAGTAACTCTACGATGCGGTCGTATTTGGCAAAATTAAATTCGCCCTGCTGCGGCTCAATCTCATCCCATAAAAAATCCATCCTCACCCATCCTACGCCTGCCTCCCGCATTAAAGAAACAGCCCTCTCTAGGTCCTCACTAGAGGAATATTTATAATTATTCCAAGGGTGGTTCCAGTGTAAAAATGCCAGCACTCCAAACGGATTATCCTCTGCCATGACTTTAGAATAATAACCCACTAGAAATAAAATAATAAATAAGAATACCTTTTTATTGGGTTTTGGTTTGTTCAATGTTGATGTAATCGTCAAAGTTAATCTTCTGCCCGAGTTCTTCTTTGATGCCACGGATGCGGTCCGGGACATAGGGGTGGGTCTTGAAGTAGTTCATCGGCTGCAGGGGCCTGCGACGCTCGATGTCTTGTAATTTCTGCAGGAATTTAATCATCGCCTCGGGGTCATAACCGGCTAATTTTGCGTAACGCGCGCCCAGGCGGTCAGCCAGCATTTCGTCGTCGCGGGAATAACCCAAGAGCAGGGTCGTAAAGACGGCATCCGCGGCCGCGCCTGCTTCTCCTGCGCCGGGGGTAGTCGCCATTAACACCCTCAACAGGGAATATGCCTGCTCGGCCTGCAGTTTCTTAATACTGTGCCTGGCTACGATATGACCGACCTCATGGCCCAAGATGCAGGCCAGTTCGTCGTCATTGTCTACCTTATCTATGAGGCCCTTATTGACATAGACATAGCCTCCGGGCAGAGAGAAGGCATTCACCTCATCGTCGTTAAGCACCTGGAAATGGTAGTCTATGTCTTTTCTATCACTCACCGCCACAATTTTTTTGCCGATGTCCTCTACCCTCTTCTGAATGAGGGGGTCATCCACGGGTTTATATTCTTTGGCTACCTCTTTGGCAATGGCCTGCCCCATCTGCACTTCTTTGTCCGTGCTGTAATAATAACTTTCCTCTTCTTGGGTGGCAATATTATACTCGGTAGAACAGCCGGAGAGAAAGACAGAGGACAGAAAACAGAGGACAGAAAACAGAAGCAATAATAATTTTACATCTAAATTTTTTAACATCAGGTATAGTCTGCGCAAGGGCAGACCCACGACATTATAGAAACAGCCCTCAATGCGTCGGATAAAAAAGGCACCCCTGCCCTGGATGTCAAAACTACCGGCCTTATCCAGAGGGCTGACTTTGGCAAAATAATTCTTTATTTCTTTATGGCTTAATTTGTCCAAATAGATTTTTGTCTTTTCGCAGGCAGTAAGGATTTTGCCCTTATCTTTATCCACTACGGCTATGCCGGTATAAAGCCACTGGGGTTTACCAGAGAGATGCCTCAGCATTTTATGCGCATCTTTTAAGTCCTTTGGCTTGCCGAATATCTTTTTAGCCTCCACCACGATAGTATCGGCGCTGATAATCACTCCGTTTTTAACCCTTTTGGCCACGTCTTGGGCTTTGGCCAAGGCGTTTTTCTTCACCAGGGCAGAAAAAGATAAGTCACCTGCCTGTCTTACTTCCTTGACCCTGCTGCGGATGACCTTAAATTTTATCCCGCAGTTTGCCAAAAGTTCTTTTCTCGCCGGAGAATCCGATGCCAGATATATCTTGCGCATCTTCCAATTTATAATTTAGGGGACACTTCTGTCTTTGACTTCAGAACCGTCCCCCGAACGAGTTAAGAACCGTCCCTAACTAAATGCCCAGGTCTTCTCTGGTGAAGAGGGCTTCTAATTTCAGGCCGTTTTGGGCCAGATTTTCTTTTGCGCCTTCGCCGCGATCTACAATCACCAGCGCCTTTTCTACGAAAACGCCTATCTTATCCAGGGCCTGCTTTGCCTCCAGCAAGGCCTGACCCGTAGTCGCCACATCGTCCACCAGGACCGCCCTTTCTTGGGCCTTTAATTCTGGGCCTTCAATCTGCTGCTGCATACCGTGTGCCTTCACTGCCTTGCGCACGATAAATGTCTTTAAGGGAATCTTTTCCAGATGGCTCAATGCAGCCAGGGCGCCCACTATCGGGTCTGCGCCCAAGGTCGGGCCTCCGACGGCATCTGTCTTCTGGCCCTTGAGCAATTCCAAAATAATCTTGGCCACCAGATACCCGCCTTCGGGGTCCAGGGTAATGAGACGGCCGTCAAGGTAATAATTGCTCTCTTTGCCCGACGACAAAATAAATTTACCTTTTTTCAGGGCCTTGGTTTTAAGCAACGCGCATAACTTCTTCTTTAACCCGGCTAAATTTTCCTCTGGCATAATAATTTATTCTACTATCTTAGGGGTCTGCTGTCAACAAAATAGGGGCGTTGCCCTAAGCCCTGGGCTCTACCCTTAAGATAACTACATTCCCTATGGCCTTTAAAAAGACGGTCTTGAGTTCTTTGCCGGCGATGCGCCGGATATCCTCTGCCTGGGACTTCTTAAGCAGGCAATAGGTAATCCGCTGTTGGCGCAGAAACTCCCACACCTTCTCTTCGGTATTGAGAAAAGGTATGGGATGGGGGCTGAAGAAATTTTCTCCCGGGGTATCTACCACCGCAACTTCTTTATCAGTATAATACCTTACGCCCCGGACAAAGGGCTTTGAGCAAAGAATAGAATTACTCACGGGATAATTGTTTAGGAGATATTCGCAGGCAAGTTTAGAAGAGACATAGGGTTCAATATTCTTATGCAGCAGAAAGGCGACGGATAGCATCGCCGGGACTATGCCGGACAAAATAAAAATGATACGCCTTTTATTTACGGCTAAGGTCCGCTGATAGACAAAATCACCCGTAAGCAAGGCCAGCGCCGGGAAACAGGGGAAAATATAACTGACTAATTTTGAATGTGCGGGCTGAAAAATAAGAAAGACTACTGCCACCCAGGAAAGTAAGAAGATGTTGGCCTGATTCAGGTTTTGCCTGAAGTGCCTGAAGAGATAGACCAGGGCGCCGAACAGATAAAGGCTCCAGGGAAAAATCCCGGCGAACATAGAAAGCGGATAAAAATACCAGGTATCGTTTCCAGCATGCTCTGCCTCAATGAGCCTGCGGAAGTGGTCATTATAGAAAAATTCGTGGGTAAAGCTCCAACTGTATTTTCTAAACATAAAGATATACCAGGGAAAAGAGATGCCTACAAAGATAAAAATTCCCCATAAGGAATACCTGGAGAGTAAAAATCTGATATCTTTCCTGAAGAAGAGAAACACCCCGACAACTAAGGCCGGTACCAAAACCCCTAACGGCCCTTTGGTCAGCACGGCCAGAGCAGAAAAGATGAAGAATAAAATAATTCCTGAACCTTTGCGTTCCTGCCGGCAATAGCCCCAATAAAAGGAGGTTAAAGAAAAAAGGATAAATACCGAAAAAATCATATCGGTAAAGAGGGTCCTGGCCAACCCTATATAAAGGCCGCAAGACATCAAGATTAAAGAGCAGAGAAATGCCTTCCTTTCATTTTTAAAGGCGAGGCGCCCCAGAAAATAAGTGGCCAGAACTCCCAGAGAAGCAAAAAGGGCGGGGAAAAACCTGGCGCTGAAACTGGAAACTCCGAAAAGAAAAAATGCGCTGCGCAAAAGCCAATATAAAAATATGGGTTTCTCAAACTGCGGCGTATTGAATAAATAGGGCACCAGCCACGTGTGATGCCAGGTCATTTCTTTGGCGACCTGGGCATAGAAAACTTCGTCGGGGTTAGTCAGACTCAAGATGCCGTTGCCAAGCATAAAAAAAACACAGGACAGACCCAGCAGTATCAATATTGCCTTCAGGTTATTTTCGGGCATTATTTTTGATGGCCAATAATTCGCTGATGGTGACAAAGCGATACCCTTTCTCTTTTAATTTCTCCACCAGGCGCGGGATAGTCTTTACGGTTTCTTTGCGGTTTCCGCCTTCGGTACCAAAGACCCCGCCGCTGTCGTGGAAAAGGATGATGTCTCCGGGACGGATATTACGCACAATATACCTGATAATATATTTGTCGTCAAAAGTCACCCAGTCTTTGGAATTTAACGACCAGAGGACAACCCGATAGCCCATTCCTTTAATCTCTTCCTTTTCCTTCTCCGTTAGCCAGGCCTTGGGCGGCCGGAAATACCTGGTCGTCTCTCCCGTCACCTCTTTTATCACCTTCTCCGTATCTTTTATCTCCTTCTCTAATTCCTCGGGTTTATAATAGATGAGGACGTGGTGGTCATAACTGTGATTGCCGATCTCGTGTCCTTCCTGGGCAACGCGTCTGGCTACTTCTGGATATCTGGCCACATGGTCGCCGAGCATAAAAAAGGTAGCCTTTACCCCTGCCTCTTTAAGTGCGTCTAGTATCTTGGGAGTCCAGGCCGGGGAGGGCCCATCGTCAAAGGTCAAGGCCACGACCTTGACGTCGGTAGGCTCACGATAAATAGTGCTTCTTCTGGCGATAACCGCCTCGTCAAAAAATATGCAGAATAAGGCGCAGGATAAAATTATCGCCGCGCAGATTATCAGAAATATGGTTAATTTTGCTCTCATCGGTCCCTCGATTTATTCTTATTATACCACTTCCGGCATAAGTTGACAACGAGGGGTTTAACTGTTATGATAGGGGCATGTGGAGCGGACTACTCAAGGGATTAGGGGAAATTATTTATCCTAAAACCTGCGTGGTCTGCAAAAAGAGTCTGAAAAATAAAGGCAACATAGACGATGTCCTGTGTCTGGAATGCTGGGGAGGGATCAAAAGAAACCTGCCTCCTTTCTGCTATTCTTGCGGCAGAAGGCTGACGCAGGATAAATTCAGTAAAAATATCTGCCCGCACTGCGTCAAGAAGAGACTGCATTTTGACCGCGCCTTCAGCCCGTGCATATACGAAGGCACAGTCAAGGAATTAATTCACCAGTTTAAATATAATGGCAAGGATTACTTGGGTCGCACCTTAAGCCGGCTGATGATTGACTTTATCAAAGAATATGACCTGCCCATGGATTATCTGGATTGCGTCGTCCCCGTGCCCCTGCATCAGGCGCGGCTGCGCGAGAGGGAATTTAACCAGGCAGAAATTTTAAGCCGACACATCGCCGGAGAATTTAAGAAAAGCGTATTAAACGACACGCTGCTGCGCCATCGGCCTACTGCCACGCAGACGGAGCTGGATATAGAAAAACGCTTCCTGAATGTCCGGGGCAGTTTCAGCGTCAGCCGCGAGAGTGACATCCGCAATAAAAACATACTTTTAATAGACGACGTGCTCACGACTGCGGCTACTTCTTCGGAAGCCGCCTATGCCTTAAAGGAGGCGGGGGCAAATATAGTCTTTGTCCTGACACTGGCTAATTAAAATGAAAATCCTACGCAATTATTTTCTCAAAGAATTTATCGGGCCTCTATTCCTGGCCCTGGGTGTGCTGACCTTTGTGATGATGCTGGGTAACTTGGTGAAAATCGCAGACCTGGTCATCAACAAAGGCGTAGATATCTATAGCGTATCAAAGCTCTTCCTGCTGATGATACCCTATCTTCTGACCTATACCCTGCCTATCGCTGCCCTGGCTGCCGTGCTCCTTTGCCTGGGCCGGCTCTCCAGCGACAACGAAATCGTGGCCATCAAGGCCAGCGGCATAAACCTCTTTAGCCTCATCCTGCCGCTCTTAATCGTCGGGATAATCTTAAGTCTGATCCTGGTGGTATTTAACGACCGGGTTATCCCTTATGCGCATTACGCCTCCAGAAAGACCCTGATGGAAGTGGGGATAAAGAATCCTGCGGCGGCGCTGGAGCCGGGCGTATTCATCAATTCCTTTGAAAAATACGTATTATTTATCTACCGCATAGACGGGAACAAACTTACCAATGTGCGCATCTACGAACCGCAGGGCGAAGACAAACCCACGCGCACTATCGTCGCTAAACACGGGGAATTCATCGCCTTCCCTGAGAAAAAAATGATTAAACTGAAACTGACCAACGGAACGTCGGATGAACCCGACCCGGCAAACCCGGCTAATTTCTATAAACTCAATTTCAAGACCTATTTTATGACCTTAAACTTATCCCAGCAGGAGAACCGGGACCAAATTGAAAAGAAACCCAAGGATATGACTATTGAGGAATTGAAAAACGAAATCAGAAAATTAAAAAAAGAGGGGGTTGACCCAGCACCCCTGATAACGCAGATCCATGAAAAATTCGCCCTGGCCTTCTCCTGCCTCGTCTTTATGCTCTTAGGTTCATCCTTGGCGATTATCACGCGCCGTCGGGAAAAATCCATTAACTTCGGCATCTCCTTCCTCATTGTCGGCGTATACTATCTCTTGCTGATGGGCGCGGAGGCGGTAAGCCTGCAGGGCTACCTTGACCCCCGCATTGCCATGTGGGTACCTAATCTAGTCTTTGGCCTCGTGGGCATCGTCTTGACCTATAGAGTATGCGCATATTAGACAGGTACGTCTTAAAATCCACCTTAGGCATTTTCTTAGGCTGCCTCCTCTTATTCTTTTGCCTCTATATCGTGATTGACGTATTCTCGCACCTGGATGACATCTTAAAACAGCAGGTGGATATTCTGACCCTACTGGATTATTACCTCTCCTTCCTGCCGATTATCTTCGTGCAGGTCTCTCCGATTACCTCGCTCCTGGCGGTCTTATATACTTTTGGAAAATTGAACCGCAATAACGAAATCATTGCCATGCGCGCCTCGGGATTAAGCATATTACAGATCAGCCGGACGGTAATCATCCTGGGGGTAACCTTAAGCGTATTCGTATTCTGGGTGAACGACAGGTTTGTGCCCCAGTCATCGCTACTGAGTGAAAAGATAAAAACCCAGATGGAGAGCGGCAGCAAAAAAACTAAGGAGAAACAGCCGGAGGTCATCCTCAACTTTTCTATGTACGGTTTAAAAAACCGGCTTTTTTTCGTGAACAAGTTTTATCCCGCAAAAGGCGTAATGGAGAATATCGTCATCTTAGAGCATGACGAAAAACAAAATATTGTAAAGAAAATAGTAGCCAACCGGGGCGTATATAAGGACGGGATGTGGAGGTTTTACCAGTGCATCACTTATAATTTTGACGAGAACGGCCAGATTGCGAATGAGCCGATATATATGGAA
>CAZKSS010000045.1:9990-10295 GCA_964555545.1 uncultured Planctomycetales bacterium | reverse complement strand
TTGTATGGGAATGCGCATATCCGTAATAGACAACTGCGCCAGGACCACGCCGTCTATAAATTCCACCAGCGAATGGATGATTGCCTCAGGATGGATCAATACCTTTATTCTCTCCACATCCACATCAAATAAGAATATCGCCTCTAGAACTTCCAAGCCTTTATTCATTAAATTTGCCGAATCCACAGTAATTTTTCTACCCATCTTCCAGCGCGGGTGCCTGAGCACTTTATCTCTAGAAATCTTCTCCAGGTCTCTTTTGGGCGTCAAGCGCAAAGGACCTCCAGAAGCAGTGAGGTATATAT
>CAZKSS010000045.1:0-9980 GCA_964555545.1 uncultured Planctomycetales bacterium | reverse complement strand
GGTATATATTTTTTAACTTTTTTGCCTCTCGGCCATTCAGACATTGCCAGATTGCCGACTGCTCGCTGTCTACCGGCAAGAGATTTACCTTTTTTGCCCTTACTTTCTGCATAATAATCGGACCGGCCATCACCAGCGCTTCTTTATTCGCCAAGGCAATGTCTTTGCCGCTATCTATCGCTGCCAGGAGAGGCATCAGCGCGCCTGCGCCGCTGATGGCTAATAAAATCCTGTCTATGGATCCTTCCTGAATCATCTGCCTCAGTCCCTCTTCTCCGACAAAGAGTCGGGTTTGGGGAATACATTTTAAAGCACGGGCGGCATCCCTATTCCTGACACAGGCAAATGCCGGCCGGAAGTCCTTTATCTGCTGGCATAAAATATCGGTGTGAGAATTCGTACTCAAGGCCACAACCTTAAACTCACCCGGCAAATGCCGGATTACCTCTAAGGCACTTTTGCCTATGGAACCGGTTGAACCTAATATGGCAACACGCTTCATCGGGTAAGGCTACTGATATAAAAATAAAAAACTGGTGCGGTAAAAAGCAAACTATCTACTTCGTCTAAGATACCGCCCATCCCCGGCAAGATATTCCCAGAATCTTTTACCTGACAATCGCGCTTGATTAAGGATTCGGATAAATCGCCTAACTGGCCTAAGATACCCAAGCCCATACCTATCACCACAAGGTGTGCATAACTTAAATTTAAAAACGGCTTGCTGGCCAATGCCCCTAGAATACTAAAAACCAAACCCGCAAGCGCTCCCTCTACTGATTTTTTGGGGCTAATGCGCGGGATAAGCGGAGTCCTGCCGAACCTCGAACCAATTAAATATGCCCCGATATCGCCTAATTTGGTAATCAGCAATACGGCGGCTAATAAACCTGCGCCATTGGCGAGGTATCTTATCTTAATGAGAAAACTTAAAAACCAGGACACATAAAGTATCCCGAATAAGGTCGTGGAAATACCGACGGTAACGCCGGAATTTTCCCGGCGCCTGAATTGCATCAGAAATAAAAATAATAAGGCCAAGACAATAAACAGGAATTCCCAGCCCTTAGTAGGCTCAAAGCGAAAGGTAACCGAAAGCGCAATGAGAACACCGATGCCGATACCTACGTATTTATATACGCTGATGCCTTTTCTCTCTAAAATAGTAAAAAATTCATATAGCCCCAGGGTAATAAAAAATATTATCGCCAGATTAAAAAACCATTGCCAGAAGATAGCCGCAAGAATAACCCCCACCAGTACCGTAGCGCTAATTATCCTTTGCTGAAGCACCTAAGCCTCCGAAACGGCGAACTCTTTTTTGGAAAACCTCTATCGCCTCTTCCAGGTCCTCTTTCTTGAAGTCCGGCCAATACTTATCGGGGAAATAAAGCTCGGCATAAGAAATCTGCCAGAGCAGGAAATTACTGATACGCATCTCGCCGCTGGTACGGATCAAAAGGTCAGGGTCAGGTAAGCCGGCGGTATAAAAATACCTGCTGAAGGTATCCACATCTAACTTTTCAATGGCGGCTTGGTCTCTTGAGGCTTCTCGGGCAAATCTTTTGGCTGCCTCAACTATCTCCTGCCGCGCCCCGTAATTTAAGGCCAGAACTAGACTGAGGCCGCTATTTTTCCTAGTTTTATCTTCCACTTCTTTGATCTTGGCCTGAAGATACTTAGGGATAGGGTCGCTGCCTCCGATAACCTTGAGCCGGATATTGTTTTTATCCAGTTGCCGAGTCTGGCGTTCTAAAAAATTATTCAGAGAACGCATCAGCATATCAACTTCTTTTTTAGGCCTTGACCAATTTTCCGTGGAAAAGGCAAAAAAGGTAATCACCTTAATACCTAGGTCGCTAGCGGCATTGACAATCTCCTTAATCCTCTCTATGCCTGCGCGGTGGCCCGCAGTGCGCGGCAGCCTCCTCTCCTTTGCCCAGCGGCCATTGCCGTCCATAATTATCGCAATGTGTTGAGGGATATTGTCTTTATTGATCATCATTGATGTAACCGATAATCTATCTCCGGAAATATATTATCCTTGTATTCAATATCCGCCAGCCACCCTTCGTCGAGAGTATTCGCTTTTATATCTTCATAGAGCCGCGTGAATCTCAAGAGATGGTCCTTGGTGCGTTTAACCGCGTAATTGGTATGCGTTCCTGTTCCCATAATAAAGCCCCAGTCAGAACTCTGGGCCAAGAGTAATTCCCTCAACGCCTGATTCAACGCCCTCTTCAGTATGCCATTGGTGTGCGAAAACTTTTTGGCTAATTCCGTCATCCTCTCCGAAGCCACGTGCAGGTGGCGGTAGATCCAGTCATTGGCGCCCTGCAGCCACATTTCGTTATAGCCCTTCCAGCCCCAACTGGACATAGAGGGCGTGATTACCTGGTTACGCGGATTCTCGGCTAAATATTCCGACGCCGTAATTAATCTGATGGTATCCTGGTCAAAAATAATTTTACGGATAAGAAAATCCAGCCACTGCGGTCCTTCATACCACCAGTGGCCGTAAAGTTCCGCGTCATACGGAGAAACAATGATGGGTTTTTTCTGCATAAAATCAGAAAGGTACTCCACTTGCCTCTGGCGGTTAAACATAAAATTCCCGGCATGCTCTGCCGCCTTCTCTCGCGCCAGGTGCGGGTTGTAGGGGAGTTTGTCTTCGCTACCAGTGATACGGTAATATTTTATCCCCGTGTTTATACGCACCCCGTCCGGATGGATATAGGGCCGGATATATTCGTAATCCAAATCAAACCCGATGTCCCGGTAAAACTCACGGTATTGGTAATCGCCGGGATAGCCTTCGATGGAGGACCAGACCTGTTTTGACGACTCTAGGTCCCTGCCGAAACAGGCCACTCCGCTCTTACAATATACCGGAGCAAATACCCCGTATTTGGGCCTGGGGCTGCCGTGCAAAATCCCGTGCGCATCGCTGAAGAAATATTTAAGACCCGCCTCTTTTAAAATTTCATCGTAACCCGGGTAATACCCGCATTCGGGTAGCCATATCCCGATGGGTTTCCGGCCAAAGATTTTTTCGTAATGGGCGACGGCAACTTTTATCTGCGCCCTGATGGAAGGACGGGTAATTTCCATCAAAGGCAGGTATCCGTGTGTTGCGCCGCTGGTGATAATTTCAATTTTGCCGGCATCCTGAAAACCCTTAAAGGCATTCACCAAATTGCGATTGTATCTCTCAAAGAGATTGCGGGCAGCGTAAAAATGCCCCAGATACATATTGGCCAAATGATGGAATTCGCCCTGCCAACGCGTGCGCTCAACTTCCTTATGCGCGAGTTCAATAAGTCTATTGATGTGCTTGAGGTATCTCTCCTGTAGAAGCCCGTCGGACAGCATGGAGAGAAGCGTAGGAGTCAAGGACATGGTCAGCCGAAAATCTACCCGGTCGTTTAACAGCCGCTCAAAGACCGAAATTAGGGGAATGTAGGTCTCAGTGATGGCTTCATATAACCAATCCTCTTCCAAAAAATCCTCGTGCTCCGGATGGCGCACAAAAGGGAGGTGGCTATGCAAAACTATAGTCAGATATCCTTGGAACATAGAAATCTTCTTTTAATTTAACGCTGATTATTTGGTTTCTTTGCTTACTATCGGCGTAATCGTGCGTTCCTCTTGGTCGTCAAAAGACGTGGCTTTAACTGGTATGACCTGTTTGCCGTCAGGAAGGGCGAAACGTAGACTAAAACTGCCGTCAGGCCGCAAATTTATCTGCCTACCTTGAACCGTAACCTTGGCATTGGGAACGGTTGCGCCATAAACGATTAATTCCGTATTGACCACCAGCCAAAAACCCCTCTCCCGTGCTTTTTTCACAGGGCTGGAAATAGAGGAGATAGCGCCTGAGGTAATCTCCCGCTTCAGCCGTTGCTCCCAAAGTTTTTTTATTCTCACCGGAGAACTCCCGAAACCGACGCCTAAACCATAGAGCCGGGCAAATAAGTCGTCAGGGATCATCCATTCTTCGTCGGTAATCCAGGACGGCCCTTCCAAGGGCGCCTGCACGGTATTCGAACGTATGACGGTAATGAACCTTCCGTCGGGAAGAACTAGACCTAAGTCTACACACCAGGACCTACCCGGGCCGCCAGTGTCAATATACCAATTATTGGCGTGTTCGTTAATCTGGATATCAAAAAACCGGTGGGCATTTGAACCGTCAAATAAAATAAAACTAACGTCGTAGACGCGCAGTATCCGCTTGGCCCGATAAAAATCGTCTCCTAATTGATGGCGGAATCTCTCCAGGGTATCGCCGCGCAGTTCCCAGTAGGCATGGCACCACCAGGGGTCGCGCACCTGCAGGACTATTCTGTCTACGCCATAGGCGTCAGGTAAATCCTGCATTACCTGCCGCTGGGGCCGCGGCAGTTCAGCCGTAGAGTATTTTCCCCTCTCCACTACTGTCTCATGAATACCCGGCACTTCTTTCTTAGGCGCCTCTTTCACCGCCATTACTGGCCTTTTCTTCGTCTTCACCGCACTAGTTAATCTGTTTTTTATTCTGCGTAATATCGCCATCACCCACCTCCCATTAAATTAATAAAAAAGGGGATGCTTATCCCCTCGAGAACAAAAAATCGTTCTTTTTCTTGCCCCCTTTTATCTCATTTCTTGCATTTTTTTGCGGCTACTAGAGCTTCCTTAAGGTCTTCCTCAAGCTTCTCTTTCAACTTAGTCACCTTGGTCAATTCTTCTTTCAAACTCTCATCTACTAATTGCTCCTGCAGAAGCGCCTTCTTAGTTACCTCATGCGCTGTCTTTTCTTCTTCTAAGGCCTGGGTCATAGTCTTTAATTTCTCCTCAATGCCGGATTTATCCTGGGCGAACTTACTCATCTTTTCTTCTAAATCCAACCTGGTAGCCATTTCTTTGTCGCGCGCAGACCTCATCCTGCTGGCATTGCTGCAAGAGCCGATCATTCCGATAAAGAATATTATCGCAAATATACCTAAGATGACGATCAATCTAGTTTTCATCGCCTCTTCCATCGTCTCCTCCTCGCGTTAGCTAAAATCTAAGCGTATTTACTTCAGATTTTCAGGTATTCCTTTAACCGGCGTTGCCTTTGTTTCTCTGACTTTGGTAACTTGGGGTAGAATTACGATTTCTACCCTACGGTTTAATTGTCGGCCCCTGGCGGTATCGTTTGAAGCCACCGGCTGATATTCTCCGTACCCGACTGCCGAGAGGCGGTCAGGCGAAATACCTTCTTTATCTACCAGATAATGTAGGACGCTTAAGGCACGGGCAGTGGATAATTCCCAGTTTGATTTCCATCCGGAATGCTTAATAGGTACGTTATCGGTGTGGCCTTCTATGCCTATATTTAATTGGGGGACATTCTCTTTGAGGACCCGGGCTATCTTATTTAAACTCCCGTAGGCCTCGGGACGGATCTTGGCCTTGCCAGAATCAAACAAGACATCGGCCACAAAGGTAATCACCAGGCCTTTTTTCATCATCGCCAGCCTCACCTGCTTATCGGCAATTTCCTTACTGAGTCTCTTCTCCAGCAGCCCCTTGGTCTTATTTAATTCATCTAGTTGTTGAGATAATTCTTCAATCTTACGCATATCCGAGCGTCTTCCAGTCTGGAAGATAAAGGTGCAGCCGGCTAAAGATATAGCGATAAAAGATATAAATACTGTCTTAAATAATCTATTTTTCATTGCTCGTCTCCTCCTTTATTATAGGAACTTAACTATAACACAATCAATAAGTTTAGTCAAGAATTTTTATGGTCTCTTCTCGGGATGAACCGACAGAGACTATGGAGATGCGGGTCTTCAGCGCATCCTGAAGGTAAGAAAGATAATTCTTCGCCTTGACCGGTAAATCTCTATAGCAGCGGGGGCCGGTAAGCATATCCGCCCAACCAGGCATTTCTTTATATACCGGCCGGGCATTTTTGAGCACTTCCAAGTCAGAGGGAAACTCCTTAAATACCTTACCTTTATATTTATAGGCAGTGCATACCTTGATGCTCTTCAAACCAGCCAAGACATCCAATTTCATAATGGCTAATTCTGATATGCCGTTTAACAATATCGCTTCTTTTACCATCACGCTGTCAAACCAGCCGCATCTGCGTGGCCGGCCGGTAGTGGCGCCGAATTCATTGCCTCTATCCCGGATAATTTTATTAAAGGCAGGCTCAAACTCTGCGGGAAAAGGACCTTCTCCTACTCTGGTGGTATAGGCCTTGGCTACGCCGATGACCTTATCTAATTTGATCGGCGGAACACCTGTGCCGATACCGACGCCGCCGGCAGTTACGGAAGAGGAAGTCACAAAAGGATACGTCCCGAAATCGATATCCAAAAAAGTCCCCTGCGCCCCTTCAAAAAGAATATCTGCCTTAGCCTTAACCGCTTTATTTAAGAGGTGGCGTACATCACAGACATACTTTGATAAAGTTCTAGCGTAGCGCAGATATTGCCGGTAAGTATTTTCAAAATCAAATCCCGAATGGGCATAGACTTTCTTAAAAATTTCGTTCTTCTCTTTCAGGTTGTCCTTAAGTTTATCGCAGAATACCCTAGAGTTTAAGAGATCAATCATCCTGATGCCGCAACGACTGATTTTATCCGCATAACAAGGGCCGATACCGCGGCCGGTGGTGCCTATTTTATGGGTGCGTTTAGTTTCGCGCAATTGGTCCAAGATCTTATGGTAAGGCAGGATCACGTGGGCAAGGGAGGAGATTTTCAGGCGGTTATCGATATTAATTCCCCCCGCCGATAAGTCCTTGATCTCCTTAAGTAACGCCTGGGGGTCAATCACTACGCCGTTGCCGATACAGCAGATTTTTCCTTTATGCAAGATGCCCGAAGGAATGAGATGAAAAATATATTCGCGGCCTTTCACCACCACCGTATGGCCGGCATTATTTCCGCCCTGATAGCGCACGATATAATCGCTCTTCTCAGACAAGATATCGATTATCTTACCCTTGCCTTCGTCTCCCCATTGTGTCCCGACGATTACGATATTCATCTTATGGCGACATGGTGAAAATTTTACGCGCGCTATTCGGGTATCTGGCGATAAATTTCAGTTCATCGTCAACCAGCGGCTTCTGATTATGGACATTGGCATAACGCACCAGTTCCAGAACGTCCGTCGCCTCTTTGTCGTCTTTAAACTCAACTTCTAACTTTTCGTAGACATTCCGGAATCCCTTTATCCCAGAATATTCGCCGGCAGTGATTTTACGACCAGTCTCAATAATCTCGGGCTCTCCGCGTCCTAATTCCTCAAAGTCGTAAAGTTCGTAGTTGCGCCTGTCTTTGAGCGCTCCGTCGGCATGAATCCCTGACTCATGGGCAAAGGCGTTTGCGCCTATCCCTGGCTGGTTTATAGGGATGGAAACGCCAAAGGCATAAGAGGCGTATTTACAAATCTTCCAAGCCATCTTCAGATTTAGCCTTTCATCCAGATGGTAATCCTGCATACCGCTGCCGTATTTTATCGCCAGGATTACCGAAACCAGGTCCGCATTTCCAGCGCGCTCTCCCATTCCGTTAATACAAGTATTGATATAGGCGTCGACCCCCGCATCAAGCGCAGCCTTTGCCCCGGCAACAGAATTAGCAATGACCAGGCCCAAATCATTATGCCCGTGAATTTCAATCGGTAAATCAATTGCCTCGGCAAGGAGTTTTATCCTTTCATAAATGGTAAAAGGCGTATCGCAGCCTAAGGTATCGCAGTAACGCACCCTGTCCGCACCGGCAACCTTCGCGGCCCGGGAAAATTCTATGAGATAATCCATCCGCGTGCGCGAGGCATCTTCGGCATTCACCCCTATGGATTTAGCGCCGAGTCTGCGCGCCTCTTTTACCGCTTCGGACATTTCCTTGATGACTGAGCCGTGATCGAGCTTTCCCTTAAATTTATGGATAATCATCTGGTCGGAGGTAGAGATAGACAAATTCAAATGTTCTAATTGCGGCGTGAGTTTAAATGCGGTTTTGACATCATCCTTGGTTGCCCTTAACCAACCCCCTAAGCGAATGGGAGAAAGCACCCCCCCTTTAGCCAATTCCAGGTTGGCATTGAGATAATTGGTCTCGTGGTGGGTAACCGGAAAGCCAAATTCAGACTGGAATACCCCCATCTCATTCAGATACAGATTAATCATGGTCTTCTGCAATTTGGAGAGGCATATACGGGACGTCTGTACCCCATCGCGATTGGTTACGTCAATCAAATAAATTTTGTTCTTGGCCATCTCTCACCTCTTGAATATCTTTCTTAATTCCTCTTTTGTGGGAACGCCCTGGGTGCCGAAGGCCTCTTGGTTATCTAAAAGATATACCGGCCCAAAGAGCACCTGTATTTCTTTATTCAAACTGATATTATCTTTTAACAAACCTCTGCCTTCCTCGCCCTTAGCGCAACTGCGGATTTCTTCTACCGCCGCCTTATCCAGGCCTGCCTGCCGACCAGGCAGGCAATCCTCCCACCAGGAACTGTTAATATTTTTTGCCCGACAGGTAATATAACTCCAGAAATCTTTGGGATAATGTTTCTGGACGCAGAGGCAACGCAGATATTCCTCGACTTCAGAAGTGCCCCTGGCTGCCTCAAAGCCGTCCTTGGTCTCTACCGCTAAAAAATGAACCGTGGGCTTAAAATCCTTAATCGCATCCAGGAGGTCTTTACTGCCCTTCTCGTATAAACTGATAAATAGATCTAACCTTCCCTTGATTCTCTTCCTGTCTATGAAATAAGATATACCGCTGGCCTGGGGCTTCAAGAGATAAAAATTGCCCTGCAAATCCAAATTATCTTTTAAATTCGCAAAGGACTTTTCTTTCTCTATCTCCTTGCCAAAAAGATAAATCGGCAGCCCTTTCACCTGACAATCTCTAACTATTTTTTTTGCCGCCCTATCAGGATAATATAGGTAAGAAGCAGTCAATCCCGGGAATAGTTTTTCTAGATACTTAACCATTGTTCCTGTATCGCATACTCTGCAATCCCTGGGCGTCACGATTAAAAGGTTGAGCTTAGGAGGGCGGCTAAATTGGCAACGTGAATTCTGCGTTCCGGGATTCTGGCAGGTGCCGATAAAACCCTCTTTGCTGCAGTTGGCATCCTGAAAACAACGGGGCAGTATCGCTAATATAGTGGGGTCATCCCTGATCTTATCGGAGAGACGCAATTCTTCTAATTTATAACTCTTTATCTTATTGTTTTCTATGGTCAGTGATACCTTGCCCAGTTTTCGCCCCTGCCAGGAAGGCCGAAAGACCAAGAGAGACCCTACCTGCCCTGAAGGTTGTTCCTTCTTGCTGCCGCGCCCAGACCTGGCGATCAGGATATCTATACCACCGCTATTTTTCCCGCTGATTAACTGGGAATCTTCTTCTTCCCCGAGATTACTCAAGACGATAATGATAACCGCGCCCTTTTTCTTCAGTTCCTCCACCGCTGTCTTCAGGGCAATCTTGGGCTCTATAAATTTAAACCCCTCTGCCTTTTCCATTGCCGACAGGTTAGTCACGCCGATGATGCCGATTTTCATGCCGCCTATCTCTTTGATCAGATACGGCTGTATTCTCTCTGACCCGGCGGCGGAAATATTACAGGAGAGAAACGGTAACTTTGACTTGGAGATATTCTCTAGGAGAAAATCCTTACCGAAGTTAAATTCATCTTCCGAGATAGCTGCGGCATCATAGCGCATTAATTCCATTGACGTTAGGGCTACCTGGGTACGCGTCTTATCGAGTTCGGTATTCTGGGTGTATTCATCCAGCAACCCGCCGGCAAAGAAATTCCCGGAATCCAAAACCAGGGTAGAGGGATTTTCCCTTCTTAATTCTTTAATCAAAGCGGCTCGGCGGGCAACGCCTCCGTCCGGCTCTACAGGGCAATTACAATGATAGAGCATAGCATGCGTGTCGCCGGTATATAAAATAGTAATCCTGTCTCTT
>CAZKSS010000044.1:0-10443 GCA_964555545.1 uncultured Planctomycetales bacterium | reverse complement strand
AAATATAAGTGTATCTATAGCTAATAATTTAGCAGAAGGTAGTGGTAAAAAATTTAATAAAGAGAAGATGCGTTATTATTCTATTTCTTTAGATTCGACCAGAGAATGTATCTCTGTTTTTAATGTTTTATTAAAAGAGAAGCTGATTGAAGAAGAATTTTATAGACAAATGCGTATCGATGCGAAAGAAATTACAAGTATGCTATGTGGTTTAATCAACTCGCTTACTTGATGCTTTACACTGTAAACAGTAAACTGTAAACTTTTCCGAACGAAGTGAGGAAAACATGGGTCGATATACAGATGCGGTTTGTAGATTGTGCCGCCGGGAAGGCGAAAAATTATTCTTAAAAGGCAACAGGTGTTTTACGGAGAAGTGCGCGGTAGCAAAGAGGGCGTATGCCCCCGGCCAGCACGGCGCAAATAGGCAAAAACTTTCCAACTACGGTCTACAGTTAAGAGAGAAACAAAAAGTAAAAAGGATGTACGGGGTCAGGGAAAAGCAGTTCCGTCGCTATTTTAGCATCGCCTCAAAAACCAAAGGCGTAACCGGCAAGGTCCTCCTGCAATTGCTGGAACGCAGGCTCGATAATGTAGTCTTCCGTTTGGGGTTAGCGGTTTCGCGGTCCCAGGCCAGGCAAATCGTGCGTCATAATTTTATTTTCGTAAATAGCAGGCGCGTAAACATCCCGTCTTTTTTAGTGAGCAAGGATGCGGCGATAGAAATAAAAGCCAAAGAAAAAGCCCAGAAAAAGATAAAGGAGAACCTTGAACTCACCAAAGACAGGACAGTGGCTTCGTGGCTGGAGTTTAACCCCCAGGAATTAAAAGGAAAAGTTATCCGCTTACCGGAAAAACAAGATATACCTCAGTCTATCCAAGAGCAATTGATTGTAGAACTGTATTCCAAATAGCTTTGCATAGTTTACAGTTTACTGTTTACAGTTTACAGCGTTCACATTAGAGCTGTACACTGTTAACTGTGCACTGTACACTTTTCCGACCAAAGGGAGGAAATGATGGGCATAAAATGGAGAGATTTTCAACTACCGAACCGCCTGGAATGCGATGAAACTACCTACACCAATACTTATGGTAAATTTTCTGCCGCTCCTTTTGAAAGGGGCTATGGCGTAACCCTGGGGAATGCCCTGCGCCGGGTTTTGCTTTCTTCTATTGAAGGAAGCGCGGTAACCGCGGTTAAGATCCAGGGGGTCCAGCATGAGTTTTCCGCTATCCCGGGAGTGCTGGAAGATACTACCGAGATAATCCTAAACATAAAAAGCCTGATTATAAATTCGCACTCCAAGATCCCCAAGACCATCTATATAAAACGCGATGTCAAAGGCGAGGTAAAAGCCAAAGATATAGAAGTTGACGAGACCATAGAAATAGTTAACCCGGATTTACACATCGCCACCCTCACTAAAGATACGAAGTTCTACGTGGAGATGGAAGTTGCCAAAGGCAGGGGGTATATGCCCGCGGAATTAAATAAAAAGGAGGATAGCGCAATAGGGCTGGTCCCGGTGGACTCCATTTTCACGCCGGTAAAAAGGGTGAACTTCTCCGTCGAGAATACGCGGGTAGGCCAACGGACAGATTATGATAAATTAAATTTAGAAATTTGGACCAACGGCGCAATTAGCCCCAAGGATGCCTTGCTTTACGCCTCTAATATTTTACAAAGGCACCTGGATATCTTCGTTAATTTCGGACAATTACCCGAAGAGGCGGAAGAGGAGGGTATCGAGATGACGAAGGAAGAGGTAGCCATCTATGAAAAATTACGCCTTCCCATTTCGGAATTAGAACTATCTGTAAGAAGTTCAAACTGCCTGCGCGAGGCAAATATCAAAACCATTGCGGACTTAGTGAAAAAGACCGAAGAGGAGATGCTGGGTTTTAAAAATTTCGGCAAGAAATCCCTGCAGGAGATAAAAGAACTCCTCTTGGGCATGGGTTTAACCCTGGGGATGCAAATTGACCCGAAAAAGTTAAAAAAGGTTTAAATGCGGCACGCAAAAGCAAGACATCAATTAAACCGGTTTAGCAGTTGGTATAAGGCTACTTTAAAAGGCTTGGCCAGAGACCTGCTCATCCAGCAGAGTATCAAAACTACCAGGACAAGGGCAAAGGCCGTCCAACCGCTTATAGAAAAGCTGATCACCCTTGCCAAAGTTAACACGCAATTTGGCAAAAGGCAGGCCTTTAAAATTTTAGGCGACCATAGACTAGTAAGTCTTTTATTTAGCGATATCGGACAGAGGTTTAATAACCGCGTCGGCGGTTATACGCGCATTGTCGGATTAGGCAAGAGGCGCGGAGATAATGCCGAGATGGTCATTCTGGAACTTAGCGAGATAAAAAAGAAAGAAAAGCGCAAGGCCGTTAAAAAAGAAGAGGGAAAAGAAGAAAAGCCGCAAGTAGCCCCGGAAAAACCCGCTGAAGAAAAGAAGACCAAGACTGAGACTGCTATTAAAGAAAAACCTCCGGAGACCAAAAAACCGACCAAGAAGTTCTTAGGCGGCATACGCAATATCTTCAAGAAAGAAAGGGATTCTCTATAACAATATTTCGATGCGCATAGATACGAGGCTCGCCGAACGTATAAAAAAAGTCAATCCTTCCTCCACCCTCAGACTTACCTCTAAAGCCAAAAAATTAAAATCCGAAGGCCGCGACATCGTGAATTTTGCCGCGGGCGAACCAGATTTTGACACTCCCGACTTTATAAAAGACGCTGGGATAGAAGCGATAAAACAGGGCTTTACCAAATACACCCCCTCTAGCGGTATCCCCGAACTGAAAAAGGCCGTTGCGGAAAAATTTAAAAGGGATAATTCTCTGGAATATCAGCCCGAACAGATAGTAGTTTCCTGTGGGGCAAAACACAGCATATTTAACGCCATGTTGGTCCTCCTAAATCGGGGAGATGAGGTATTGATACCTTCTCCTTATTGGGTAAGTTATCCTGAGATGGTGAACTTATGCGAAGGGAAAGCACGTTTTATCCAAACTGCCCCGGAAAATAATTTTAAGATCACCCTTGCCGACTTAGAAAAACATATTACTACCAAGACAAAAATTTTTATCCTGAACAGCCCCTCCAATCCGACGGGTTGCGTTTATAATTTGGAGGAATTAAGGGCAATAGCCAAAATCTGTACGGCAAAGAAGGTCTTTGTGTTCAGTGATGAAATTTACGAGAAACTTATTTATGACCGACAAAAACATATTTCCATCGCCTCCCTGGATAAAGATATATATGACCTGACGGTTACCTTTAACGGCCTATCCAAGAGTTATGCCATGACCGGATGGCGTATCGGCTACCTTGCCGGCCCGGCCGATGTCGTGGAGGCAGTAGCAAAATTACAGGACCACTCCACTTCTAACCCTAATTCCATCGCCCAAAAGGCATCCCTGGCCGCCTTAAATGCGCCTGATGATTTCTCGCAAAAAATCTGCCAGGAATTTCAACGGAGGCGCGATTATCTGGCATCGCGTCTTGAGGATATCCCCAAAATTGGATATGTCCTGCCTCAAGGGGCATTTTATATCTTCTGTAATATCACAAAGGCCCACCTAGATTCTGTAACTTTTTCCAACCGACTCCTGGATGAGGCATCAGTGGCTGTAATCCCGGGAGTAAGTTTTGGCAGGGATGATTATGTCCGCATAAGTTTTGCTACGAGTATGAGTGAGATTGAAAAGGGAATGGATAGGCTAGGAGCTTGGCTGCAGGGACTGTCCCCGTAGACGAGTGTTAACTTGAGACCAAGGGGACTGTCCCTGCCAAGCGAGATATGGCTTAAATGCGAGATATGCCAAAAGCGAAGCCTATGGGGAAAACAATCGCCGAGAAAATATTAAGCGCCCATGCCGGAAGAAACCTGAAGGCGGGGGATTTTGCGCTTTGTAGAGTTGACTTTGCCTTTGGCCAGGACGGCACTTCTGGAATCATTATCGACCGCCTAAGGGAAATCGGGGTAGAGAAGTTGGAAACAGATTTCTGTATGGTCATTGACCATAATGCCCCGCCTCCGACTGAGGGGGCGGCGGGGGTGCAGAAAAAAATGCGCCGCTTTGCCCAGGAACACAAACTTAAACTTTATGATATCGGCTGCGGCATCTGCCATCAGGTAATCCCTGAATCCGGACAAATTTCACCCGGCGACTTAATCCTGGGCGCAGACTCGCATACCTCTACCTATGGCGCCCTGGGTGCTTTTGCTACGGGCGTGGGTTCCACAGATTTAGCCATTACTTTAGCCGCAGGAAAAAACTGGCTAAAAGTGCCGGAAACGTTTAAAATAATAGTAAAAGGAACTATACCCAAAGGTGTATATGCCAAAGATATTATCCTTTATATCATCACGCAAATCAAGGCTGACGGCGCAACCTATAAGGCAATAGAATTTTACGGGCCGGTAATCACTGCCTTAGATATGGATGGTAGGTTCACTATCTGCAATATGGTGGTGGAAATGGGCGCGAAGGCAGGCTTTATGCCACAAGACAGAAAAACAATTGTATGGCTTAAGCCGAGAGTAACTAAAGGAAAAAAAATAAGTCCGGTCAATGCCGATAAAGATGCGCATTATTCCCGGGTTTTAGAATACGATATCTCTAAATTGAAACCGCAGGTCTGCCGACCTCACAGCGTTGACAATGCCGTAGCGGTTGAAGAGTTAAAGGCTACAAAGATTCACGAAGCCTTCTTAGGCACCTGCACTAACGGCAGATTGACGGACTTGAAAATTGCGGCTAAAATATTAAAAGGCAGAAAGGTCGCCAAAGGGATAAAATTCATTGTTGCCCCGGCCTCGCAAACTATTTTTCAGGAAGCCCTGAAATTAGGGCTGATTGAGGTATTTCTTCAGGCGGGTGGCGTGGTGATTGCTCCCGGGTGCGGGCCGTGTGTAGGCACGCATTGCGGCGTCCCTGCCGACGGAGAAGTAGTTATTTCTTCAGCCAATAGGAACTTTAAGGGCAGGATGGGCAACCCCACTGCGTTTATCTATTTAGCCTCTCCGGCAACGGTTGCGGCTTCAGCCCTAGAGGGAAAAATCAGCGACCCCAGAAAGTACCTTTAATCTATCAAAGGGAGGGAAGTATGGAAATCAAAGAATTGCTGATGTTGTGCGTAGAGAAAAAGGCCTCGGACCTACATATTACGGATGGAGAGCCGCCGATATTGCGTATTGACGGCATCCTCTACCGTACCAAACTTCCCGCATTGGAAAAAGAGGAATTAAAACGGATGGTTTATGCTTTCCTGACTAATCCGCAAAAAGAAATATTTGAACGGGACCTGGAACTAGATTTTTCACTCGCCCTTCCGGGCATGGACAGATTTCGTGTAAACATACATCTACAGAGAGGTAGCGTGGAAGCGGCCTTCCGGAGGGTTCCCTTGGTCATACCAAAGATGAGCGAATTAGGCCTACCGCCGGTAGTTGCTGACTTGGCACGCAAGCCAAACGGCCTGGTACTGGTTACCGGTCCCACAGGCATGGGCAAGACTACTACCCTGGCGGCAATGATTGACCTGATTAACCATGAAAGGGAGTGTCTGGTGGTATGTATTGAAGACCCGATTGAATTCATCCACACCAATAAACAAAGCATCATTAAGCAGAGGGAGGTTTATTCGGATACCCGTTCTTTTGCCGAGGCCTTAAGGCATGCCCTGCGGCAGGACCCGAATGTTATTGTCGTCGGGGAAATGCGCGATTTGGAAACTATCTCCACGGCCCTGACCGCAGCAGAAACCGGACATTTGGTCCTGGCCACCCTGCATACCCCTGACGCGCCTCAGACCGTAGAAAGAATCATAGATGTTTTCCCTCCGCATCAGCAGCAACAGGTAAAACTACAACTTGCGGATTGCCTACAAGGAGTAATCTCTCAACTCTTATTGCCCAATGTCTCCGGCCAGGGGCGCGTCCTGGCTACAGAAATAATGATCGGTACGCCTGGCATCAGAAATCTTATCCGCGAACAGGAGGTCGAACAGATACCGACATTAATGCAGACCGGAAGCCAATACGGGATGAAGACCATGGATAAATCCTTAAAGGAATTATTCCACCAAGGAAAAATCGGGTTGGATGTGGCGCTGTCTAAGGCAAAGAATACCGAAGAATTCCAGAGGTTATGACCCATTTGACTTCGCTTGAGGGTCATCCCGAGCGATGGTTCGACGCGCTTTGCTTGCTCACCATCGTGCTGAGTGTAATTGAAGCACGACTGGAAGGAGTCGAGGGATGAAGATAGAAGGAAAATCCCTAAAATTAGGCGATAATATTAATACGGATTTTATCATTTCCGGCCGTTATAAATTCTCTATCACGGATATGAAAGAATTGAGCAAACACATTATGGAGGATATCGACCCGCAATTCCGCCGCAAGATAACGCCGGGTAAATCCATTATCGTGGCCGGAAAAAATTTTGGGATGGGTTCTTCACGAGAGCAGGCCCCTTTGGTAATCAGGGAATCGGGGATTGTCGCGGTTCTCGCCAAAAGTTTTGCCCGCATATTTTATCGCAATGGTTTTAATATCGGTTTGCCGCTGTTGGAAACCGATACGGATAAAATAGATGAATTTGACGCCTTAGAGATAGACTTAGATAAGGGTGCCATCAAAAATCTCACCAAAGACACAGAACTTAAAACTAAACCTCTGCCCGAATTTATGCAGGAATTATTAAAAGAAGGCGGAATCGTAAATTATTATAAAAAACACGGAGCCTTAAAAATTTAGGGACGTCTTTCAACCCAATCGAGGGACGTCTTTCGCACCAATCGGAAGGGTGTCCCCTAAGGGAGAAATATGAATTATAAAATAACTTTGCTACCTGGCGACGGAATTGGGCCAGAAGTAACAGATGCGGCCAAAAGATGTATTGAGGCCACTGGCGTAAAAATTGAATGGGAAGAGGCTATTGCCGGCCAGGTTGCTTGGGATAAGACCGGAGAGTTGCTTCCGAAAAAGACCCTGGAATCCATTAAAAAAAATAGGGTGGCTTTAAAAGGCCCGATGATTACTCCTATTGGCGAGGGTTTTCGTTCGGTGAATGTGGCTATCCGGCAGGCCTTGGATTTATATGCCTGCGTGCGCCCGGCTAAAAGTTATGCCGGCGTAAAAAGTCCTTATAAAGATATTGATTTAGTGGTTATCCGGGAAAATAGCGAAGATTTATATGCCGGCATTGAGTTTGAAATAGGCAAATCCGAGACTAAAAAATTAATTAAAACAATAGAAGAGGGGACAAAGAAAAAAATTCGGCCGGACTCCGGGATTTCCATTAAGCCGATTTCTGAATCTGCTTCACGGCGCATCGTAAAATTCGCCTTTGAGTATGCCTTGAAGAATAACCGCAAGAAAGTAACTGCCGTGCATAAGGCAAATATTATGAAGTTTACCGACGGAATCTTTCTCAAAGCAGCCCGCGAGGTTGCGCAATCTTATGCCGGTAAAATTGGATTTTCCGAGGCCATCGTGGATAATATGACGATGCAATTAGTTCAGAAACCCCGAGAATACGATTGCCTGGTCTTACCTAATCTCTACGGCGATATCATCTCGGATTTATGCGCGGGTCTAATCGGCGGATTAGGCATTGCTCCCGGCGCAAATATCGGAGAGAATATAGCGGTCTTTGAGCCGGTGCACGGCGCAGCCCCGAAATACGCAGGACTAAATAAAATTAACCCCACGGCCATGATTTTATCCGGCGTATTGATGCTTGAATATCTTAAAGAAGATACGGCGGCCCGGAATCTAGAAAATGCGGTTAGCCAAG
Organism: uncultured Planctomycetales bacterium; assembly: GCA_964555545.1. Lineage (GTDB taxonomy): Bacteria > Omnitrophota > Gorgyraeia > Gygaellales > Profunditerraquicolaceae > CAZKSS01. The sequence continues at coordinate 2,628 of CAZKSS010000044.1, read as the reverse complement.
TAATCGCCGAAGGTAAATCCGTAACCTACGACTTTAAAACCGACCGTAATGACCCTACAGCCGTGGGAACCAAAGAGATGGCCTCAGCCATCATCTCCAAAATACAGGGACGTCTTTAAATCCAATCGAGGGACGTCTTTCGCACCAATCGGAAGGGTGTCCCCGGACTTAACCAAGCATGAAAATAAGTATCATCGGCGCGGGAAATGTTGGTAGCACTACTGCCCTACGACTCCTGCAGGCAGGAATAACTGACTTAGTATTGGTGGATAAAGTTCCGGGCCTAGCGCAGGGTAAAGCCTATGATTTAGAAGATGCCCGCTCTATCTTAAAAATTAATTACCAAATTCTGGGCACGGATGATATACGTCAAATCAAGGATTCGGACATTATCATAATCACTGCCGGCCTTACGCGTAAGCCCGGGATGACCCGCGAAGAATTACTCGCCAAAAACGCAGGAATCCTAAAAGAGATATCTTTAACGATAAAAGAATCGGCCTCTAACTCTATAGTTATCGTCGTTACTAATCCCTTAGATTTAATGACCTACCTGGTTTTGAAACTCACTGGTTTTAAACCGGGGAAAGTTTTGGGCATGGGTCCGACCCTTGATGCCGCAAGGTTTAGCCACCTGATCGGCAAAGAGCTAAATCTTCCCAACACAGCCATAGAAGCAACGGTAATCGGAAGCCACGGTGAGGGAATGCTACCGCTACCCAGGTTTACCAAGATCAATGGCGTCTCCCTGGAGGAATTTATCGACGAGGAAAAGATAAAAACTATCATCCGCAAGACCATCAACCGCGGGGCAGAAATTGTGTCTTTATTGGGTAGCGGTAGCGCTTATTTTGCCCCTTCAGCCGCAATCACGGAATTAGTGCAAGTAATCGCCAAAGACGAAAAACGCACCCTGGGCGTATCTGCTCTCCTTAACGGCGAATATGACGTAAAAGACGTCTGTATCGGTGTCCCCTGTCGCATCGGCAGGCAGGGCATTGAGAAAATTATTGAACTGGGCTTAAACAAAGAGGAGAAAGAAAATTTTCTTAAATCTGCCACCACCCTTAAACAACAATTTAACAGTTTAAGAATTTAACCATGGATTATGACTTAGCCATCATCGGCGCAGGCTGGGCAGGTTTTAACGCCGCATTAAAGGCCAAGGAACTGGGATTAAAAGTCGCGCTGATAGAAAAAAACCAAATCGGCGGCACCTGCCTGAACCTCGGTTGTATCCCCACCAAAACTCTAATCCAATCCGCAAAAATTTTTCATCTGGCCAAAAAATCCGCAACTTTCGGCACGGAAGTTATCGCCCCTCAGATAAATTTTCTTAAGGTCCAGGAGAGAAAAGAGAAAATCATCCAGCAATTGCGTTCAGGAATGCAATTAATGCTTAAAGGTATTGATTATATTAATGCCGAAGCACAAATTTTATCATCGGGAGAAATAAAGGCAGGGGATAAGACGCTGAAGACAAAATATATTCTTCTGGCCACCGGTTCAAGGCCTCTGGAACTTCCAGAGATAAAATTTGACGGAAAAAAGATTATTTCCAGCAATGAAATCCTTAACCTCAAAGAAATCCCCAAATCCCTGCTCATTATCGGCGGGGGAGTTATCGGCTGCGAATTCGCCAGCCTATTCTCCGCTCTGGGTACTCAAGTCGCCATTGTGGAAAAAATGCCCCAACTTTTGCCGGGCCTGGATACTGAAATTGCCAAAAAGATAGAGGCGCTTTTTAAAAAGAAGGGGATTAAGGTCAAGGTAGATACCGATGCCTTATCCGTCAATTTAGAAGATTATAGTTTAGTTTTACTATGTATTGGCAGGACCCCTCATACGGATATTAAAATTACCGTCGATGATTACCTCAAAACAAATATCAACAACATTTACGCTGCGGGAGACTGCACCGGAAAAACTATGCTTGCCCATTTTGCTGCCTACCAGGGTGCTCTGGCCGCAGAAAATATCGCCTCGCCTGAGCATCCCAAAAAAGCGGATAATTCCCATGTTCCCAACTGCATCTTTACCGACCCAGAGATAGCCAGTGTTGGTCTAAGCCAAGAGGAAGCAGAGACCAGGGGTTTTCAGATAAAGATAAATAAATTTGATTTTCTGGGCTCGAGCATGGCCCGCATACTAGATGAGACCGATGGCTTTATCAAGATAATTTCCGCTGCTAAAACAGGCGAAGTTTTAGGTGCTTCCATAATCGGCCCCAGGGCCACGGAATTAATCTCTGTTTTGACCCTGGCAATATCTTGCTGCCTTAAAATCTCTCAGATTAAAGAGACCATCTTTGCCCATCCTACGTTGTCCGAAGCCATAGGCGAGGCCGTAAAATAAATGCAATTTGAGATTTTTGATTTGGACCTAATTAATTTCAGGAGCGCCTGGGATTTCCAAAGAGAAATTTTTCTCCGGGTTAAAAATGGCGAAATTTCTTCTGCCCTGATTTTGTGCCGGCATTATCCGGTAATCACTTTGGGAAGGTCAGCCCATAAAGATAATATTTTAATCACCGATAGAGAATTAAAAAATAAAGGTATAGAAATATATAATATAGAGCGGGGAGGAGACGTAACTTACCACGGCCCGGGGCAACTGACGGTTTATCCA
>CAZKSS010000043.1:0-10587 GCA_964555545.1 uncultured Planctomycetales bacterium | reverse complement strand
AAAAGTTTTCTAATGCGCGCTCACAAAGTCCTCCGCAAAATAATCAACCATCTCCCACTAGAAATCACTCCAAGCCACCCGTTAAAATAGATTATTGCAATAAATGAACCTGGCGGGGTTTTCGAGCGCATGTCGATTTTAGCAAAAGCAGCTTGAGCAGCGAGGGAATGCCAGTGGAGCGAAGCGACAACACTGGCACGGCGATGCTGTTTGAGCCGCATTTGCTAGAGCAAATGCGGCGAGTTCAGCAGCCGCCGAGCTGCGAAAGACCTTTTGCGTTAAAAAATCGACCTAAGCGAGAAAATCCCGGCAGGGTCATTTGTCAAACAGCTCTTCTTGTTTTTCTTTATTATATTTTAATCCGAAGTGCTCAAAGGTAAGTTTGGTGGCTACGCGGCCGCGGCTGGTGCGTTTTAAATAACCGGCTTTCAATAAATAGGGCTCTACCGTATCCTGAATCGTATCGATCTCTTCGTTCAGACTGGCGGCAATAGCCTCGATGCCTACCGGCCCACCGCCATAAGATTCTAAAATTACTCTTAAGACCTTGCGGTCTAAATCATCCAGTCCTGCCTGATCAATTCCTAAATCATCCAGCGACTTAATGGCCACCTCAAGATTAACTTTATTTATCTTGGAGACCTGCGCATAATCGCGCACCCTGCGCAATAGTCTATTGGCAATGCGGGGCGTACCGCGGCTGCGCCGGGCAATCTCCAAGGCAGCATCTTCATCAACTAAAATAACTAAACTCTTTGCAGAATGCCTGATAATCTTAGCCAAGTCTTCCACCCGATAGAAATCCAGGTTATAGAATATCCCGAATCTGCTCCTTAAGGGCGCAGCGAGTAGCCCTGAGCGGGTCGTCGCACCCACCAAGGTAAAGGGTTTAAGGTTAAACTTGATGGTCTTGGCATACGGGCCTTTATCAATGACAAAATCAATATGGAAACTCTCCATTGCCGGATATAAAAATTCCTCTACTACTTTGGAAAGACGATGGATCTCGTCAATAAAAAGGATATCTCCCTTATCCAGATTAGTTAATATGCCGATGAGGTCTCCTGCCTTCTCTATGGCTGGCCCTGAGGTGGCGGTAATTTTTGTGCTCATCTCATGGGCGATAATATAGGCCAGAGAAGTCTTTCCTAACCCCGGCGGACCGCTAAGCAAGATATGCTCTAACGGCTCTTTTCTCTGCCTGGCCGCGGTGATGCAGACCTTTAGATTTTCCACCAAGTCTTTCTGGCCCACAAATTCAGTCAACTTACGGGGCCGCAGAGACATATTCAGCACTATGTCTTCTTCGGACTCCGGGGTATCGTCCAAGAGGCCTTCCCGCAGAACCACCCCTTCCGGCGCTACCTTAATTAGTTTCTGTCTTGTCTCTTCGCTCATCAGGTATGATGTTTTCCTTATTTCTTGATATTGCTATCTCGCCAAAGAGAACTCTTTGGCGGGCAACAATTTCCTTCAGGCGGATCAACTCTAATATTGCCAGAAAGGTCACAATAATCTCCAGTTTGTTTTCTGCCTTAGCGAACAGCTCGCCGATAGTCACCGCTGGCGCAACTAAGAGAAGATGCAAGATCTGATGTATCTTTTCTTCAATGGTAAACTCATCTTTGACAACTTCATAAAATAACTGTTTGGGAACTTCATCGAGGGCCCGAGAAAAAGCATTGATCAAATCAAAAATACTGGCCTCAAAATAGACTTCACTCTCAAGGGGAATCTGGTTTGTATCCTGTGTCTTGGGCCTTTTAAAAACCTCCTGCTGGCCTTGTTCTTTTTGACGCAGGACTTCGGCTATTTCTTTGAATTTCTCGTATTCTAAGAGCCGCTTTACCAATTCTTCTCTGGGATCAACCTGCTCTTCCTGCGGAGTCTCTTCTGCCGGCAGCAACATCTTGGACTTAATCTGCATGAGGGTGGCGGCCATCACCAAAAATTCCCCTGCGATATTCAGATCCAATAACTGCATCAGGTTTAAATATTGCAGGTACTGTTCGGTTACCTGGGCAATAGGTATATCATAAATATTCAGGTGGTCTTTTTTGACTAGATATAAGAGAAGATCTAAGGGGCCTTCAAATAACTCTAATTTTATTTTGTAACTCATATCTTCACTGCCTCTCTTGCCTCTCCTAGCGTCCGGGAAGCCACGGCCCTGGCGTTGAGTGTGCCTTCCTGCAGTATTTTTTTCACCCTGGCCTTATCTTTTAGTAATTCCTGGCGGTTCCTATGTATGGGCTTTAATTTCTCGATAAGACCGAGGGCAAGTTTCTTCTTACACTCCGTGCAACCAAGTAAAGCATTCCGGCACCAGTTGCTGACCTCTTCTTTCATCTGGGGGATAAATATCGCATAATAAGAAAAAACATTGCAAAGATCAGGATGGCCTGGATCAGAAAGCTTAATCCTTTTCGGGTCGGTAAACATCCCGGCAACTTTCTGTTGGATGGTTTCCTCGGAATCCGAAAGGTTTATGGTATTGTCATAACTCTTGCTCATCTTCCTGCCGTCGAGCCCTAAGAGTCTAGGCACTTTAGTTAATATTGCTTGAGGTTCAGGAAAAACTTCTTTTTTATATAACTTGTTGAATCTGCGGGCAATCTCGCGGGTAAGCTCCAGATGCGGAAGTTGATCATCGCCTACCGGGACTTTTTCTGCTCTATAAACTAGGATATCCGCTGCCTGTAATACCGGATAACCTAAAAAGCCATAGGTATTTAAATTTCGTGTTCTCAATTCCCGCATCTGCTCTTTATAGGTAGGGCACCTCTCCAGCCACCCCAGGGGCGTCAAGCAGGAAAATATCATATGCAAATCTAGATGGGCGCTTACTTTGGATTGAATAAATAAAACTGATTTCTCAGGATCAATGCCGACGCTCAACCAATCAATCACATTATCAATAATGTATTCGGATAACTTGGAAGTATCTTCGTATTCGCTCATCAGGGCATGCCAGTCCGCAACCATAAAGAAACACTCGTATTCCTCCTGTAATTTCAACCAATTGTCCAGTGCCCCAACCAGATGACCCAGATGCAGTTTTCCCGTCGGACGCATCCCGCTTAATATCCGTTTTTTCATAGTTTTCTCGCTATCTTTTCAATCTCATAGGCCTCGATAATATCGCCTTCCTGCACAGCCTCAAAGCCGCTTATGGTTATGCCGCATTCAAAACCCTCTGCCACTTCGCGCACGTCATCCTTGAAGCGCTTCAAAGAAGAAAGTTTGCCTTCAAATATCGCCTCGCCATTACGCAATAGAGTGACGTTACTGGTACGCATAATCTTTCCTTTACTGACGAAACAACCGGCAACCGTTCCGGACCTAGAGAGTTCAAACACCTTTCTTATTTCTGCCCGTCCTAAAAAGACCTTCTTTAATTTCGGCTCCAGCATCCCCTCCACTGCGGCTTTTATATCATTGGCCAATTCATAAATAATATTATATGTCCTTATATCTATACCTTCTTTTGCCGCTATTTCTTTAGCCCGCTCATCCGCAGCAACATTAAATCCCAATATCAGCGCGTTTGAAGCCACGGCCAATATCGCATCTGAGGCATTTATCTGGCCGACGCCTTCATGGATTATCTCCAGTTTTATCTCGGAAACATTTACTTTGCTTAAGGTATCCTTTATGGCCTGAAGCGATCCCTGGACATCCGCCTTGAGGATCATTTTTAATTCCTTAATTTTTCCTTCCTGAATTTGCGCATGCAAATCTTCCAGGCTAACTCTTTTGACAGCCTTGATCTGCGTCTCTCTCTCTGCCTCCTGGCGCTTACTGGCTAAGTCCTTGGCCAGTTTTTCATCCTCAATCACAAAAAATTCTTCTCCTGCCTGTGGCACGCCGGATATACCTAAAACTTCAACGGGAAAAGAGGGTCCCGCCAGAGTAACGGATTGCCCATGGTCATTAAACATTGCCCTGACCTTACCATAGTATTTACCCACGATTATATTTTGATTTAAACGCAGGGTGCCATTCCTAACTAATAGCGTTGACACCGGGCCTCTCCCCGGAGACATCTTGGCTTCAATCACTACGCCCTTAGCCAAGCGATTAGGATTTGCCTTTAATTCCAGCATCTGTGCTTCCAGGAGTATCATCTCTAATAGATTATCTATGCCCTGACCGGTTTTGGCAGAGACACAAACGGTAATGGTCTTTCCGCCCCAATCCTCGCTCATCAGATTAAGTTCGGCGAGTTGCTTTTTTACCCGGTCAACATCCGCCTGGGGTTTATCAATTTTGTTTATCGCCACAATTATACTTACGCCTGCGGCGCGGGCATGGTCTATGGCCTCGCGCGTCTGCGGCATGATGCCGTCGTCTGCTGCCACTACCAGAACTACGATATCGGTGGTACTGGCTCCGCGGGCGCGCATCGCCGTAAAGGCCTCATGTCCCGGCGTATCCAGAAAGGCAATTTCACCTCCGGGCAAAACCACGCGATAAGCACCGATGTGTTGCGTGATCCCCCCGTGCTCAGACTCCGCGACCTTGGTTTTTCTGATGGCATCCAGAAGCGAAGTCTTTCCGTGGTCAACATGACCCATAAAAGTTACTATCGGCGGCCGGGGTTTTAGGTCCTTAAGGTTATCCGGCTCCTCGTGAATACCTAATGCCGACTCTTCTGCCGTAGGGGCCCTTTTTATCCTAAATCCGAATTTTTCGCAGAGGAGCGAAACCGTCTTTTCATCCAGGGCCTGATTTATCCCGACCATCATCTTCTTATCCATCAGAATCTTAATCAGGAAAGAAGGCTTTTCCTGTAGTCTTATACTCAAGTCTTTAAGGGTGATGGGCAGGATTAATTCTAATTCTTTTAATGTCGGCGCTGGAGGCACAGGCGGGGGAGGCGGTGGTTGTGGTGGTTGCGGCGGTAGAGGAGGAATTTCTTTTTTAGCCGGCGGTGCCTCGGGAACAGGAACCTTTGGTAGCGCTGTCACCTCGGACTTTTTAACCGTAACTTTTATCTTCGGCTTAGGCCGGGCTACTGCCTTGGCCTTTTTCACTGGCTTGGGCTTGGCTTTTTTAGCCGTTATCTTCTTTTCCTTAACCGCTGTTTTCTTCTTGGAAATACTTTTCTTGGGCTTTGGCGTCTTCATTTTTTAAGCAATTTCTTGGCTTCCTCAAGCATCTTCTGCGCTTTCTTCTCGCCTATGCCTTTTACCTTAGTGAGGTCATCGATGTCTGCCTTGGCGATTTCCTCTATACTTTTAAAACCCGCTTCCTTAAGATTGGCCAGGGTTTTTTCTCCGACACCGGACAATTTCTCAAGTAAGACCCCTTCTTCTTTCTTTCCTCTTTTTGCTTTTTTCTCTTTCGCTACCTTGGCAACTACCTTCTCAGGCTCTACTTTTTTCTTTTCTTCTTCTGCGGCCGCGGCCAAGGCTGATTTGCTGCGGATATCCAATTCCCAGCCGATAAGACGAGAGGCCAGACGCACATTCTGACCGTGTTTTCCGATAGACAGGGAAAGCTGGTCGTCATCGACAATAACTTGCGCCTTCTGCGTTTCTTTGTCCAATTTTATCTCCGCTACCTTTGCCGGAGAAAGCGCGGCCCGGATATATTCCCTGATGTCGTCGTTGTAGCGGACGATATCAATTTTTTCTCCCTGCAATTCATTGACAATGTTTCTGACGCGGTTTCCGCGCATACCCACACAGGCGCCTACGGAATCCACCTTTTCATTCTTGGACCAGACTGCGATTTTAGTGCGTGCCCCCGGTTCGCGCGAAATTGATTTTATCTCCACGATCCCCTCGTAAATCTCAGGGACTTCTAATTCAAATAATTTTCTGACAAAATTAGGATGGGCGCGCGATAAGATTATCTGCGGACCTTTGGCCTCTTTTTTTACTTCCACTACATATGCCCGGATACGCTGCCCCTGTCTGAACTCCTCTTTGGGAGACTGCTCGCGCTTGAGGAGAATGCCTTCGGCCTTGCCTAAAAGGTCAACGATAATATTTCCTTTGTCAAAACGATACACCGTGCCGCTGGCAATCTCGCCCACCTTGCCCTGAAATTCGCTAAACACCACTTCCTTCTCCGCTTCGCGGATCTTCTGGATAATTACCTGGCGCGCGGTGGAAGCGGCGATACGGCCGAAATCTATATTAGTAATCTCTGCATTATTCCTGAAGGCCTTGATTTTTCCGCTATCGCGGTCAATCTCTATCCTCAACTCCTCTTCCGGCTTAAGGTCGATGACCTTGCGCGCGGCGGTAGCTAAGGCGCTCTCCACTGCCTGGATGAGAATCTCTTTTTTTATGCCTTTTTCTCTTTCTAACTGCTCAATAATGGATAATAATTCCTGACTCATTTGCAACTCCTAAATAATTTGTTTTGCCTTATTGATTTTGCTTAAGGGTATCTCTAAAGTGCCCAAGTTGGTAGCGATATCCACGCTGTCGTTGTCTACTTTGGTAACTGACCCTTCCCATTCGATTTTCCCGTTTACCGGCTGCGCCAGAAAAAATCTGACCTTCCTATTTACGCAACGCAAGAAGTCACTTTTAGTTTTTAACGGCCTATCCGTGCCCGGAGAAGATACTTCTAATATATACCGACCGGGGATTATATCCTTTGCATCCAGAAGACTGCCGACTTCAATATTAATGCGGCTACATTCATCCAGGGTGATGCCGCCTTCGGGCCGGTCTAGCAAAATCCTTAAAAATAAATCCCTGCCCTCGTATCTATAGACGATATCCACCAACTCCAAACCCTGCACCTTAAGATACTCCCCGATGATCCCGGTTAACTCGCCTATCAGTGCCTGCCTATCCATGGACCAACCTCTTTATTTCTCTTAATATTCTTGACTTCGGCTGAATGACCTTCTTTCCCGAACGCCTGATCTTTAATTCTAGCTTATTATCCTTTAAGGAATTCTTGCCTATAATCACCTGCAAACTGACGCCGATTAAATCTGCATCCTTAAACTTGACTCCGGCGCGCTCGTCGCGGTCATCCAGCAAAATTTCGATCCCCGCCTTTTCTAGTTCCCGATAAACATCCCCGGCCAATTGCAATATCTTTTTATCCGTAGTATCTAAGGGTAGGATAATCGCTTGGTAGGGAGTGATCTCCCGCGGCCAGATAATCCCTTGGCCATCGTAATTCTGGGCAATGATGGCGGAAATTAACCTGGATACGCCGATACCGTAACAACCCATAATTATGGGCTTGAGAGTTCCGTCGGCATCCAGGAAATTAGCGCCTAAGACAGAACTGTATTTTGTGCCTAATTTAAAGATATGGCCGACCTCAATACAATTTATCTTTTCTAGTTTCGCCTTGCACTGCGGGCAAATATCCGGCTCTCCTTCCTTGAATGCCCTGGTGGACTGGCATCCCCGGCAAGTCACCACCACGTCCTCGCCGTCTTTTGCCGGAACTATAAATTCATGAGAGATATTTCCACCCATCACTCCAGGGTCTGCCTCCACCGTCATAAATTTAAGGCCACAGCGCTTAAAAATACGTTTATAGGCGTTGTACATCGCCCGGTAATTCTTTTCTAAACCCTGTTCATCCCGGTCAAAACTGTAGGCATCCTTCATGATAAATTCGCAGGCCCTGACCAAAGCAAAGCGCGGCCGGAGTTCATCGCGAAATTTTGTCTGTATCTGATATAAAACTAAAGGCAGTTGTTTATAAGACGAGATATGATTTTTTACCAAATCGGTAATTACTTCTTCGTGGGTGGGCCCCAGGCATACCTTCCTGCCCCTGCGGTCAACAAACCGGATCATCACCTCGCCCAGATCCTTATCGCGCCCGGATTGCACCCAGAGGTCCTGCGGTTGTAATGCCGGCAACAGCACCTCGGCGGCATTGCAGGCAGCCATCTCCTCCCGGATTATCCTCTGCACGTTATTCAAGACCTTAAGACCCAGAGGTAGATAGGAGTATGCCCCCGCCATCAGCATGCGCACCAGCCCAGCACGCAGCATTAACTGGTGGCTGGTGGACTCTGCCTCTTGCGGCGTCTCTTTTAAAGTCGGTATCAGCGTCTTTGACCAAAACATTTTAGTTATTTTTTATTGAGCCCTTCTATTTCTTTAAATAAGGCATTTACGCAATTATGGAGGGAAACTTTTTTTATGGCCCTACCATTCTTAAAGAGTAGACCCTCTTTGCTGCCGAAGGCCACCCCTAAATCTGCCTGCGCTGCTTCTCCCGGGCCGTTGACTACGCAGCCCATTATCGCCACCTTAAATGGCCGGGTCGATAGTCTATAGTCTATAGTCGACAGTTTGTTTTCCAAGTCATTGACTATCTTAACTAAATCCACTTCGCAGCGGCCGCAGGTAGGGCAACTGATAATCTCTGGACCACGACTGCGTAATCTTAAGGCCTCTAGAATCGCCCAAGCGGCCTTTACTTCCTGCAAAGGCGTATCTGTAAGCGATATCCTTATTGTATCACCGATCCCTTCTAATAGCAAAGCCCCGAGCGCAATACTTGATTTTACCAGGCCCATAGACGAGGGGCCGGTCGCAGTCACTCCCAGATGCAGAGGATAATCGCACAGCCGCGCCATTTTCCGGTATGCCTCTAAAGTATGAAAAATATCCGAACCCTTCAAAGAAACTACGATGTCATGGAATCTAACTTTTTCTAATATCTTTATATAACCCCTTGCGCTCTCTACCATCTTATCCGTTGGCGACCCCTGGCCTCTGACCGAGCCTGAATTCACCCCCACCCTGATAGGAATCCGCGCCGACCTGGCGGCCTGGGCAATTTTTCGAATTTCAGCGAGCCGATAAATATTTCCTGGGTTCAATCTTATTTTATCTACGCCGCTGTCTATGGCCTCAAGAGCAAAACGCCAGTGGAAATGGATATCCGCAACTATAGGTAGTTGCGCCTCTTTCTTAATTGCCTTCAAGGCCCTGGCATCGGCAGCGTCTTTTACTGCCAGACGCACAATCTCGCAGCCAGCGTCTTTTAAGGTCTGGATCTGTTTTAGCGCTACCGGAATATCCGCGGTTTTGGTCTTCACCATCGACTGTACGGCTACGGGATTATTGCCGCCGATGCGGATATTGCCGATTTTTATCACCTTGGATTTACGCCTGATAATTTTCATTTGCTAAAAAATCTGGCTATCTTATCTGCGAAAAACCGATTTAGGTCATTGTAGGTTACTAGTATTGCCACGGTCACGATCAGCAGCATACCTACCTGATTAATAATGCGCTCTGTTTTAAGGCTTAAGTATCTGCCCCGAATCTTCTCCATGGCCAACAAGGCGATATGCCCTCCGTCTAAAACCGGCAAAGGCAGAAGATTAAAAATTGCCAGGCTTATGCTCAATACCGCTATTAAATGCAGGAGCGCGATAATCCCCAGGCTTGCGGCCTTAGAAGTAATGTAGAAAATTCCCAATGGCCCGGTGACTGAGTCGCGGATAGATAATTTACCGGTAAGCATCATCCCTAAGGCCTTATAAGTAATCGCGGTCAAGTCCCAGGTTTTACTTAAACTTAAAAAGAAGGATGCCCCCATACTGTGCCTGACCCTGACAATTTCATCAAAAGGCGTTATGCCTAATAGACCGACATTGTGCTTTTGCTGCAACTCGTCATTAAAACTTTTTTCTCTGATGTGCACCTCTATTGACTTCAACTGGTTATTCCTCAGGACAGAAAGGTTAACTCTATCGGATTCCTTTTTTTTCTGAATAATCTTCTGTAAATCCTCCCAGCATGCTATCCTTTCTCCATCCACCGCCACAATCTTATCCCCGACTTGCATGCCGGCTCTCTTTGCCCCAAAACCCTCAAGCAATCCGCCTATCTTGGTGGTAAGCGTAGGATAACCCACCACGAAGATAAACCAGAAACACAAGAAACCCAAAATATAGTTCAAGAGAGGGCCGCAAAAGATGATCCAAAAACGCTTACCCGGGGCCTGCGAAAGATATTCCTCAGGCCGACGTTTATATTCTTCTAAGTTATCTCCAGCGAGTTTCACATATCCGCCTAACGGTATGGCGCTAATGGTGTATTCGGTTCCCCTTTTTCTCCGGGTGATTATCTGCGTTCCGAAACCCAAGGAAAACTTTTCTACCTTTACCCCGATTTTCTTGGCAGCGATAAAGTGCCCGAATTCATGCACGATGACGAGAATCCCTAAGACAAATAAAAAAATAAATAGAGACATTTTAATTCAGTTGACTAATAACTTTCTGGGCCTGGTCTCTCGCCCAGGTATCCGCCTCTAAAATATCCCCGAGGTCAGGATGCCTCTTATTGTGGTGCCGGTCAAGCACCTTCTCAATAACCTTGGCAATGGAAATAAAATCCAAACTTCTTTTTAAAAACTCCTCCACGCTAACTTCGTTAGCGGCGTTTAACACACAAGGTGCGGTGCCCATTTCCTGCGCTACCCGATAAGACAATTCCAGACACGGAAATCTCTTAAAGTCCGGCTTTTCAAAATGTAGCCCTTTTAAGGCGTAAAAATCTATGCCCCTTAAATTAGTGGCTAACCTCTGCGGATAAGAAAGCGCATATTGTATGGGAATGCGCATATCCGTAATAG
>CAZKSS010000042.1:0-11015 GCA_964555545.1 uncultured Planctomycetales bacterium | reverse complement strand
CTCTGAGCCAGGATCAAACTCTCCGAAAATCTACGGATAAGTTTAAATAATGGCTCTGGTGATTTATTTTTCTTGTACCTCTTGAAATTGACCTTGAAATTTTATGCAAATTTCGCGGTCCACACTTGGCTATCTAATTATCAAAGAGCAAATTGGTTATCCCTCGACTCCCTCGCTTTCACTCGGTCGCTCGGGATGTTTTGCCTGCCATTAAATAGCGGACAAAACAAAGGCGCCCCGACAGAAATCGGGGCGCCTATAGAAAATCCCTTTTCGACGCCATTCCCGTCGAGAAAATTAACTATCCAAATTTGTCAATTCTGCTTAGTTTCTCGCTCATATTTCCCTTTTCAGGGCAGAAATTAAGTATAGCAAAAAATTTATTTTTGTCAAGTAATTTTTTAATGAGCGGACAATTTACGGAACGTAAGTGACGTAAATTGTAGGGCTTTAGCCCGTCCGCGAATTAACCCGCCACTGAATCAGTGGCGGGTAAGTTCAGACAGATAAGTTACGTCGCTTGTCCCTTAATCGAGGACTCCATAACTTATGTCTTCACTTAGTGTGCCACTAATTGGGTAATCTTAAAGATGGGCAGGAACAGGGCAATGACAATGCTGCCGATAACTATTCCCAGAAAGGCAATCACTAAGGGCTCAATCATGCTGGTAAGCGCGGCCACTGCCGCGTCTACCTGCTCATCATAGAAATCTGCGATTTTGGAAAGCATTTTCTCAAGTTGGCCGGTCTGCTCCCCTACGCCGATCATCCTGCAGACCATAGGCGGGAAGACCCCGCTTTTGGCCAGTGGCCGGGAAATCGGCTCGCCGTTACGCACCGCCACCGCACAACTTAATACTGTCTCTTCCACCACTTTATTACCCGAGGTTTTCGCCACGATATCTAAAGCATTGAGTATGGCTACGCCGCTTTTCACCAAGGTAGAAAAGGTGCGGGCAAACTTGGCGAGGGCCACCTTGCGAAAGAGTTGGCCTAAGACCGGAACCTTTAATTTCTGCCGGTCAAAATTACGGCGGCCTTTTTCCGTGCCGATATATCTCCTAAAAAGAAAGGCCAGGACGATAAAGACTCCTACAACGATTAAGAAATAATGCCTTAAGGCATCACTTACTGCAATCAGTATCTGCGTGGGTACGGGCAATTGACCGCCGAGCATCTCAAAGATGCCCTTGAAAGTCGGTACGACCTTCAGGAGTAAAACTGTGGTGATCAATATGGCCATGGCCACTACCACCTCCGGGTATACCAGACTAGATTTTATCTTACGGTTAAGGGAGGCGGTCTTTTCCAGGTAACTCGCCAGTCTATCCAGGACTTCATCGAGCATACCTGAGGCCTCTCCCGCCCGGCTCATATTTATAAATAATTCGGAAAATACCCGGGGGTGCTTGGCCAGGGCATCGCAGAAATTCATTCCCGCTTCAATATCCTGACGTACGACTGCCACCACGCTCTTTAAAGACTTATTCTCGATCTGTTCTCCGAGTATCCCCAGGGACTGAACCAGCGGGATGCCGGCATCAATCATCGTCGCTAACTGGCGTGAAAAAATTACCAGGTCATCGAGTTTTACGCCGCCGGTCTCTCTGTGTCTGGCTCCCTTTTTCTTTGCCGGCATAATTGAGACAATGATCAATTCCTTTTTGTGCAAGGCATCCGTTACCTCAACCTCGGAAGCCGCATCCAAATTTCCGGTTACCGTATTGCCGCCTTTATCTTTGGCAATGTATTGATATTTTTCCATCTCTACAGCCTCTCTACAATTCTCAAGAATGCATCTACAACCTTGGGATCAAATTGCGTCCCCCGGTTCTTCTTGACTTCAGCAATGGCCTCATTCTTAGTCAGGGGAATCTTCCTATAGGCGCGCGGCGAGGTCATGGCCTCATAGGCATCTGCCAGATTAATAATCCGCGCCCCTAAAAGTATATCCTCGCCCTTTCTGCCTTCAGGATAACCTGAGCCGTCATAATGCTCGTGATGCTGCCTGACTAACTCTATCACATCATTTAAGAATGTCAATGGTTCTAATATCTGCGCGCCAATGGTGGGGTGACGTTTGATCTGTTCCCATTCTTCAGGGGTGAGGCTTGACGGCTTACTTAAAACAGTATCAATAATCCCGATTTTCCCCAAATCGTGTAGTTCGCAGGCCTCGCGGATAGTCTCCACCTCCTTGACTGAAAAACCCATCTCTTCAGCAATAGTCACAGCATATTTGGCCACGTTCTGCGAATGGCTATGGGTATAATGGTCGCGGGCATCGATAGCCTGGGCCAGGGCTTTAATCGTGCGCATATAGGTGGTGCGCAAGTCCTCATAGAGTTTAGTAAGATTTTTTGTGGACTCCTCTATTCTTTTAGCCAAAAGCGTATTTTGTTTTTGTAAGGAGGCGTTTTGCTCCTGCATACTTTGCACTGCCCTGCGGTTTGCCAGAGTCAAGTTGTGTAATTCTATGCCTTTTTTAATCAAGAAAAGCAATTTTTCCAGATTAATGGGTTTGGCCACTACCTCATAAATGCCCAGCCGTAATATTTCTTTCAATGCGCCGGCGTTTGGTTCTGTAACCAGGATAATAATGACAGCGTCCGGCTCTATCTTCTTCAACCCCCTGATGAGCTCCATTCCGTCTGAATCAGGCATTTCAAACTTTACCATCACCAGATCGAAATTATTCTGCCTTAAGGCGCTGATGCCTCCGGCTGCGGTGGATTCAAAAGAAACAACATAACCACCTTCAATGATTAATTTTTCCCGGAGGTAACTTACAATTGCTTCCTCGTCGCAGATAAATAAAATCCTATTGTTAGCGATCACCAGTTACTCCTCCGTAGTTATCCTTAAGGCCTCCTCCAAGGTAGTCAGTTCCTCTTTTACCTTTAAGAAGGCATCGTCCCTGAGTGTTTGCATACCGTGCTCCTGCGCATATTGTTTTATCTCATCGAGTGATTTTTTTCTGATAATCATCTCGCGTATATTATCATCAATCATTACTGCCTCCAGAATCGCTATTCTGCCAAAGAATCCGGTATTATTACAGTATTTACACCCTTCAGCGGTATAGAAGGTGGCCTTGTCTTTAAAGCCGATTTCCTTCAAAAATGCCTGCGGCACATCTTGGGGTTTTCGGCATTTGAGACAAATTCTGCGGCAGAGCCTCTGGGCACAGAGCATAATCAGGCTGGAGGCGACCAGAAACGGCTCCACCCCCATATCTATTAATCGGGTGATGCTGGAGATGGCGTCGTTGGTATGCAGCGTAGAGAGGACAACCTGGCCGGTTAATGACGCCTTAATCGCGATATCTGCGGTCTCTGGATCCCGGATCTCTCCGATCATGATGACATCGGGACTCTGCCTTAATAAAGAGCGCAGGCCCGAGGCAAAATCCAACCCGATCTCCGGCTTGACCTGAATCTGGGTAATCCCTTCTATCTGATATTCCACGGGGTCTTCAATAGTGATAATGTTTCTCTCTGGGGTATTCAACTGATTCAGGACCGAATAGAGGGTCGTGGATTTACCTGAACCCGTCGGACCGGTAACTAGAATCATACCGAATGGTTTACTCACGGCCTCCCTAAATACCGCCAGAGGTTGTTCAGAAAACCCCAGTTTGTCCAGGCCTATAGATAGGTTGGCTTTATCTAAAAGGCGCAAAACAAATTTCTGGCCAAAGGTCGTCGGCAATCCTGAAACGCGGAAATCAACTTCTTTTCCCTCAAATCTGACTTTGAACCGGCCGTCCTGGGGCATGCGGTTCTCTGTAATATCGAGAGTGGAAATAATTTTTACCCTGGCAATGATCGCATTCTGATTGACCTTGGGTATTCTGAAGGCCTCATGCAAAGCCCCGTCAATACGGTATCTGATGCGCAGGCAATCCTGTTCCGGTTCAATGTGAATATCCGAAGCCCTGTTCTTTAAAGCCTGGGTGAGCATGAGATCCACTAACTTCACAATAGGCGGCGCTTCGCTCTCCTTGACCGCGCTAGATAAATCTATTTCATCCGTTTTGAAAACTTCGGCAACTTCCTTACCTGCCTCCCCTCCAGGGCCGGTCTCTTCTAAAATCTCCTCTAAATTCTTGGCCTCCGAATGATATTGCGCATCAATGGCTTTTAATATCTCGTCTTCCGAACTTAAAACCGTATCGATGCTTAAGCCGGTTAAGGTCTTGAGATCGTCCAGGGCAAAAATATCCAAAGGGTCAGAGATGGCTATCGTGAGGGTATTGCCCATGCGGGATAAGGGGATTACTCTATACTGCTTGGCCAGGCGTTCAGGAATAAGTTTAGTTACCTCGGGGTCAAACTTATATTTAGCCAGATGCAACGAAGGGATATAAAGCTGTTTGGCTAAAAGCGAAAGCAGGCCTTCCTCGGAAACAATCCCCTGTTCAATGAGGATCCTTCTTAAGGGGACCTGCCTCTGTTTCTGGTTTTCTATGGCAGCCTCTAACTGCTGCCGGCTAAGCTGCTGGCTTTGGATTAATATCTCAATGATGTTCTCTTTTAGGCTTTGCATTTAATGAGCAGACAACTTACGGAGTGAAACGACGTAAGTTGTAGCTCTCCTTTCTTAGTTGTTGAAGCGTCTGCGAATTAATCCCGCCCTTTTGGACAGGTCATGTTTTGATTGCCTGCCTTGCCAAAAGGGCGGGATAAGTTCGGACAGATAAGTTATGTTCGCTTCGCTCCATAACTTATGTCCTCACTTATTCGTCCGGCGCGGTAACGCGCAGGACCTCTTCTATGGTGCTTAAACCCTCTAATGCGACCTTCAGGCCCTCTTCCCTTAAAGTGCGCATCCCTTCCTTGCGCGCCTGCTGCTTGATAATATGTTCCTGTGCACGATTAAGTACTAATTCTCGGATAGTGTTACTTAATAACAATATCTCGGTAATACCCAGTCTGCCGCTATAACCCAGATTAAAACATTTGGCGCATCCTTTACCGCGGAAGAATACCGCTTTTTTGATTTCATTAACATCCAATTTCAAGGTATCAATTATGTCTTTTTTAATTTCGTATTCCTCTTTGCAGTGATTGCAGATCTTGCGCACCAACCTCTGGGCAATTACGCAGATCAAAGAGGCGTTAATCAGGTAAGGCTCAACGCCCATATTAATTAAGCGTACGAGCGCTCCGCTGGAGGTAGTGGTATGAAGTGTAGAAAGCACTAGGTGTCCGGTCAGGGCACTTTTAATCGCGATATCTACGGTCTCAAAATCGCGGATTTCCCCGATCATAATGATATTGGGGTCCTGCCTTAAGATGGAACGCAGGGCGCTGGCAAAGGTCAGCCCTATCTCAGGTCTGGCGGTTACCTGGTTTATCCCTTCTAACTGATATTCTACCGGGTCCTCTACGGTGACGATATTCTTTTCGGGGCTGTCCACAAATTTCAAGATAGAATAAAGCGTGGTGGTTTTACCGCTGCCCGTCGGGCCGCAGGCCAGAATCATCCCGTGGGGAAGCAGGGATACCTTTTTTAATTTGTCGATATTCTCGGGGCTGAAACCTAACTTTTCTATGTCCAGGGTGGCCTGGGTCTTGTCCAGTATACGCAGCGCCACCTTCTCCCCTAGACTGGAAGGAAGTATGGAAACGCGGAAATCCACTTCTTTATCTTTTATCTTGGCTTTAAACCGGCCGTCCTGAGGCAGGCGGTGCTCCGCAATATCTAAATCCGAGATGACCTTAATCCGCGAGACAATAGAGGGCTGCATATTCTTGGGCGGCGCCTGTCTTTCCTGCAAGACCCCGTCAATACGGAAACGCAGACGTAACTTTCTTTCCCAGGGTTCAATAAGGATATCCGAGGCCCTCTGTTGCACCGCATCCTGCAAGATCATATTGGTAACCTTAATCACCGGGGCCTCGCGGCTGATGCGGCTTAACTCCTGGTCGCTGGGTAAGACCTCTTTCTCTTCTTTAATCAATTCTAAACTTGTCGTGGACATCTCCTTGACTAAACTATCGATGACGCCTTTAGTGGCATCCGGATAAGATAATTCTATGGTCTGCATTATTTCTTTACTGGAGGCGATGATGGGATTTATCTTGTATCCGGTCAGAGAACCTACGTGGTCTATGGCAAAGATATTCAAGGGATCGGCCATGGCCACGGTCACAGTATCGCCCATCTTGGAAATGGGAATAATCTGATAGTGGCGGGCGATATCTACCGGAATAATCTTGGCTATTTCATAATCAATCTTAAAGCGCTTTAAATCAATGAGGGGAAACCCTAAACCCTGACTTAAGGTTAAGATGAGTTCGTTTTCTTTGATAAACTTCAAATTGACAATAATATCGCTTAGCCTGCCGCCCTTTTTCTTCTGGACTTCCAGTGCCTGGGCGAGCTGTTCCTGAGTGATAAGTTTATTTTTGATTAAGATCTCGGTGAGGCGCTCTTTGAGAGAAAGCATCTACTCTTTGTCTTTATAGTATTTGGCAATGGCCTTCTTAATATCCGAAGAGGTGGAGACAAATGTCTGTACACTACAACCAGATAACAACTCCACGTCCTCCACCGCCTGGGTATTTAAGGGGTTAGACATGGCCAAGGTCAGGTTGTTACCGATTTTATCTATGGGCACCAGCATATATTGACGTGCGACCCGGCCGGGAATAATATTAACCACGTCGGGATTAATCTCATAGTTACTTAAAGGCAGGTAGGGAAAACCGTATTGGGCAGTCAGGGCCTGGGCAATATCTTCTTCTTTGGCAAACCCTAAATCCACGATTACTTCTCCGATTAGGCCGCCGCGCTCCTTTTGCGCAGTCAAGGCCTTCTCTAACTGATGCACGCTGATGATGCCCCTTTCCACCAAGAGTTCACCTAATTGTTTATTGATTATCTTTCTTACCGACATTAGGTCTTCTCCTTAAAACTTACGATACGATTTTTGCCCTGGGCCTTGGCCGCCTTAACTAGTTCCCCCGCCTTATTGATCAGTTCCTCGGCAGTTATTCCGTCTAAAGGATTCTCGCTGACGCCGCCGCTGATACTCAACTTCTTGCGGCTGTCCTGCTCTTCGCTAAAAGCAAATTCTATTTTCTTTCGGATATCTTCGGCGATATGCTGGGCCTGACGCTTATTCCTCTCCGGTAAGACGATAGCAAATTCATTATCGCCGATCCTGCCCACGCGGTCAATATCGGTTACCGAGTCCTTAATCAGGGTAGAGATCTTTTTCAGGGTCGCCTCGGCCTGCAAGGAGCCGAAATTCTCGTAGAATGTTTTAAAATTATCCATATTTAAAATTACAAATGCGCAGGGCCTTTGATAGGTAACCGCCCTCCTAATCTCTTCTTCCAGGCGGTTACGCATAAAGGCCTCGTTATACAAGCCGGTCAGCGCATCCTTTATCTTCAGTTTTTCCACCTTATGCATCAAGAGATCGTTTTCTATAGCGATGGATATCTGTTTGGCAAAGATATCCAATAATTCTAAGTCATCCTTGCGGTAGATGAACGGCTCTTTGGTATTTCCGATACCCAGGCCAGCCACAATCTTTCCCCTTAAAAATACCGGTATGGCCAGGGAGTTCCTCAGTTTAAATTTTTCATAAAAGGCGGCTCTTAAGTTTTCGGGGAGGGGATTTTCTTTATCCAAGATAAAGGGGCGATTGGTCTTGGTAAATTTAGAAAATATAGTATCCTCGGGCCCTATCCTGATTTTTAATAAGTAACTGGAACTTATGCCGTCTGCCACCTTCACGGCAAAACCTTCCTGCCCCTCTTCCCTGAACAAGAGGTAGGCTGCGTCAGAATTAGCCAAAAGCCGCGATTTTTCCGTGGTGAGTTTCAGGATATCTTCCAACTTCGCGCCCTGTGAGATCAGAGAACTAATCTGCAATAAACTGGAAAGGACCAAGACGCGCTTTTGTATTTCCAGGTTTATCTCCGTGGTCTTCTCGCTATAACTCTTTAACTCATCCATATTGCTGCGGATGCGCTGGGTAAGCTGATTCAGGGCATCTCCCAAGTCGCCCACTTCGTCTTCTTCGGTGGTAATTACCGTGTGCATGATATCGCCGGCGGCAATTAATTTGGCTTCGGAGGTAACGGAGAGGACGCGGTCGAATACCTCCTTAATCACGAAAAATCCAATGATGGCAATGATAATACTGATGAAGACTGCGGCGGCGACATCTAGCCTTAAGCCGACCCGGGGCAAGATATAATTAGAGACTAAATAAATAGAAACCAATAGCGGCAAGATGGACATCAGATAAAAGGAGATTTTTAATTTATAGCGCAGCCCGCGCGAACCTAACGATAAATTTTTCTTTGTCATTTTTCCCTCCCTGTCTGCCCCGAAGGCAGGCATCTCATTATTGGGATATTATTTAGAATTATACCTCTCATCTTATTCCATTGCAATAAGTTTTATCAAATTCATTCAGCGGGGTAGCCTTACTTATTTCTGTCTCTATAAAATCCCAGGGAAGTATTTCCTCCCTCGCTCTTCCTTTTAAATAAAAATAAGGATCTATCTTGCATGCATTAAAGGCCGTGATCCAGAGGTCAAAATTAAAATAACTCTGCCAGGCGTCAAACCTGGCGCCCCCTAGAAATGCGGCTAAGAGAACTTGGCTTAATCTCCTGTCGCCGCGCGCGATGACCCCTTCCAATATACTCATCCAGCGATTATGAAAACTAAAGTTTAATTTCGTATTTCTGACTCTTTTTTTAAGATAATCTTGTTTATATCTTATGGTTTCCGAGTTTACCATGGCCAGCCACTGAAACGGTGTCTGCGGCTTGGGGATTAAGGTATTAATGCTGATATTGACCTGGGCAGGTCCTTTCTGGGTTTTTTTTCTTAACTGCGATACCTGCTCGGCGAAATCAATAATGCTGTCTAGGTCCTCCTCTTTCTCTTCGGGCAGACCGATCATAAAATAGAGTTTTACATGCTGGTAGCCAGAAAGATATGCCTGCTCTAAGGCCTGAAAAAATTCTTCCGTATCAAAATCTTTGGCCAAGATATTGCGTAGCCGAGGACTTCCTGCTTCAGGGGCAAAGGTGAGGCCGGTCTTTTTAATGCTGGCGATTAAAGTAGAGAGGTTTCCCACCAGCATCTTGGGTTTGAGAGAAGGCAGAGACACGCTCACTGCCTTCTCTCTAAAAATATTCACCAGTTCTTGGAGCAACTCAGAGATATTGGCATAGTCGCTGACGGATAAGCCGCATAAGGATATTTCTTCGTATCCTGTCTTTAGATAGGAGTCTTGGGCTAGATGCAAAATGCTTTCTAACTTCCTCTGCCGGAAAGGAAAATATTGCGTCCGCGCCTGGCAGAACCTGCAGCGATTAGGGCAGCCGCGCATAATTTCCAGACTGATGCGGTCATGGACCACCTGGATATAAGGTATTACGCAGTCGGAAGGAAAATAGGCCTGGTCTAAGTCGCTGATGAAACGTTTTTTTATTTTTAGCGGGACAGCCGCGGTTTCTGCCTTAAATTCGGTGATCCTACCTGCAGGATCATAATTTATCCGGTATAGCGACGGCACATACACCCCCGGTATCTGGGAAAAGGCAAGCAATAAATCGCGCTTGCTGACTTTTCCGTGCTTGAATTTATCCTGAAATTGCCGATAAAGGCCGATTATTTCTAAAAGCGATTCCTCCGCCTCTCCTAAAAGGAAGAGATCAAAAAACTCATGCAGGGGCTCAGGGTTTATGGTGCAAGGACCGCCACCGATAACTAAGGGATAGTGATGGTCGCGCAGATGCGCCTTTAGAGGTATACCGCCCAAGTCTAAGATATTTAATACATTGACATAATCTAATTCATAGGCCAGGGAAAAACCCACCAGATCAAATTCCCGCAAAGGCCTTTTATTTTCTAGAGACAGGATCTCTTTTTCTTGAGCGCGTAAAAGGCCCTCCATGTCCAAATCCGGAGAAAATACCCTCTCGCATAGCGTATCTTCAATGCTATTCAATAATCCATAAATTATCCTGATGCCGAGATTACTCATCCCTACTTCGTACAAATCCGGGAAGCAGAGCGCAAATTTTATTCTTGCCTTGCCGAAATCTTTTTTGACCGAATTCCACTCGTTACCTATATAACGACCGGGCTTGCGGACTTCTAATAGAATATCGTCTAGCATATTAAAAAACTGCCCTTCTCTTATCGATACTCACCAGAATTCCCAAGGCTATAAAAGTAACCATTACGGAGGAGCCGCCATAGCTTAACAATGGCAAGGGCAGCCCGACAACCGGCATCAGCCCCATGGTCATGGCGATGTTGACAAAAACCTGGATCGCCAGCATCAGCGAAATCCCAAAAGCCAATAACCTGCCGAAATTATCCGCTGTCCTCTGGGCGATATGTATGCCTTCCTGGACCAAGAGAAAATAAAGCAGCAATAATACGGCGCTACCTAAAAAACCCCACTCCTCAGCAAAAGTGGCAAAGATAAAATCGGTGTGCGACTCCGGCAAAAAATGCAATTGGCTCTGCGTTCCGGCAAGCCAGCCCTTACCGAAGAGACCGCCGGAACCAATGGCAATCTTGGATTGAATCAAGGTATAGCCGGCGCCCAAAGGGTCAAGATTAGGGTTGAGAAAAACCATCAGTCTATCCTTCTGATAATCCCGCAAAATCTGCCAGAATACCGGCAGCGATAAAATAACCAGGAGCAAAAATATAAAGATATACCTTAATCTGAGTTGGGTCAGATAAAGCATGGCGATAAACATCAAGAGGATCATCGCCCCGCTACCCAAATCCGGCTGTTCAATGATTAAGGCCGTAGGAATGGCGATAAAGATAAGGGGCAAAACTAAGCCCCTAAAAACTCCGAATCTGCGGGAAAGCAGCGAAATATCGTCAACCGATTTCTTACTAAAGTATCTGGCTAAAAAGATCACGATAATTAATTTGGCCAATTCTGAAGGTTGCAGATTAAACCAGGCGATCTTTAGCCAGCGCTGTGCGCCTAAACGCGTGCTTCCTAATAC
>CAZKSS010000041.1:0-11140 GCA_964555545.1 uncultured Planctomycetales bacterium | reverse complement strand
GCAGGGACCCGCTAAAACAGTTGATTTAATCTTAAAGTTATGATAAACTAACAAGTCTGTATGATTAATATAAGTAAGGTGAAGAGATATTCAGTGAAGAAGAGATACAGTAAGGTAGAGGTAGGGGATTTTGCCCGGCCGCCTGTCAAAGGCAGAAGTTTTACTGGCTTCTGCAATTCTTTACCCAACATCTTAAAAGCCAAGGAGATACGCGCCCTAGTTGAGGCAATTGTCAAGGCGGGCAGGAAAAAGAAAGCAGTCATTTTTATGGCTGGCGCGCACGTGATCAAATGCGGACTGAATCCGGTATTAATTGAGTTACTCAAGAAAAAAGTGATTACCTGTATCTGCCTAAACGGCGCAGGCATCATCCATGATTTTGAAATTGCCTTGCAGGGTGAGACCTCAGAAGATGTGGGAGAGAATTTAAAGTCAGGGAAGTTTGGGATGGGCCGTGAAACCGCAGATTTCCTAAATTGCGCCATTAAAGAGGGCGTGGCCGACGGTTTAGGCATAGGCGCAGCCGTGGCCAGTAAAATTGCCGTGGCAAAATTACCTTACAAAAATTTAAGTCTTATTTATAACGCCTGCAAGAATAAAGTTCCGGTATGCGTCTTTGTGGCGGTGGGCACGGACATCATCCATCAACATCCCTCTTTTGACGCCGCCGCGACCGGCGAAGGAAGCATAAAGGATTTCTATTTATTGGTGGAGCATATAGCCGGTTTGGACAACGGAGGGGTAGTCTTAAATTTCGGTTCGGTAGTCATTATGCCGGAGGTGTTCTTAAAGGCGTTGAATTTAGCCCGCAATTTAGGAAGTCGAGTCCAAGATTTTATTGCGGCAAATTTTGATATGCTTTATCATTATCGGCCGAGCCAAAACTTGGTATCCCGTCCGGTGATGTCCGGAGGCAAAGGTTACTATATTATCGGCCACCACGAGATAATGCTTCCTCTCTTGGCACAGGCAGTGATTGAAAAACTATGAGAGAATTAAAAAATATCATCCAGAGGTTTCCCCGGGCAAATATTCTGGTAGTCGGTGATTTGATTTTAGACGAATACATCTGGGGTAATGTAGACAGGATTTCGCCGGAGGCGCCAGTTCCGGTGGTCTGGGCAAAGAAAAGGACCTATGTCCCTGGCGGCGCGGCTAACGTCGCCAATAACATCCGTTCTTTAGGCGCTAAAGTCTGTCTGGCGGGCGTGGTGGGTAAAGATAAAAACAAAGATACCTTGTTTTCCGAATTCAAAAAAAGAAAAATATCCGTTGCGGGTGTGTTAGTTGAGTCAGGAAGACACACGACGCTAAAAAGCCGCATTATTGCCGGCCATCAACAAGTGGTCAGGGTGGACTGGGAAGACAGGGATTTTTTATCCCCTCAGGCAAACCAGAAGATTATCAAATTTATCCAGAGAAATATCGGCAATTTTGGCGCGATTATTATTGAAGATTACGGCAAAGGCGTAGTGAATCAGCAACTCTTGGAAGACCTCATTCATCTGGCGCAGGTGCAGAAGAAAATTATTACCGTTGACCCCAAAGAAGAACATTTCCAGTTTTATCGTCAGGTGACTTCTATTACGCCTAACCGCAAAGAATTGGAAAATGCCATCCGCAATCTTAAGATCAGAGATACTACCAACAGGTTCAGGATAAATAATGACAGATTATTTACGGATAGAGATATAGATTCAGCCGCAAGAGAGGTTATCCGCTATCTTAATCTGGAGTCTCTCTTGGTTACCCTGGGGGAGGAGGGGATGCGTTTATTTGAAAAGGGCGGCCGCATCACGCACATCCCTACTGTGGCCCAAGAGGTCTTTGATGTTTCCGGGGCGGGAGATACGGTGATAGCCACTTTTACTTTAGGCCTTTCTGTCGGCGCCACTAGACTCCAGGCAGCGTACCTGGCTAATTTTGCCGCTGGAATTGTGGTCGGCAAAGTTGGTACCGCGGTTACGAATAGAAAGGAATTATTAGAGAACATAAATAGTTGATGCTTTAATGCTGTAAACTGTACACTCTTAACTGTAAACTACCGAGCGAAGCGAGGTTAAATGGATGTCGTAGGAGTCATACCCGCAAGATATTTATCCAGCAGATTCCAGGGTAAGGTCCTGGCCGATATCTTAGGTAAGCCTATGCTGCAGCATGTCTGGGAGCGTGCTCAGCAGGCCCGTCTCTTGGATGATTTAATCATTGCCTGCGACGACGAACGGGTAGAGAAGGTGGCCCGGGATTTTGGCGCAAAAGTAGTCCTGACTTCCAAAGACCATCTTTCCGGCACGGATAGGATTTGCGAGGTAGTTAACCCATTAGAGGTAAAAGTGGTGATTAATATTCAGGGAGACGAACCCCTCATTCACCCTACGATGATAGATAGCCTGGCGCGGGTTTTGCTGGATGATCCATCTCTATCTGTGGCCACGATTATGAAGGTCATTGACAACCGCGAGGTTATTCATGACCCTAATGTGGTGAAGGTAGTGATAGACAAAAATAATTTTGCTCTATATTTTTCGCGTTCGCCCATCCCTTTTCATGCCCTTAATTCGGAAATTAAGCTGCCGGTCTATTTCAAGCATATCGGTCTATATGGCTATAGCAAAGATTTCCTTTTTATCTATAAGAATTTACCGCTTTTATATTTGGAGAAAGTGGAACGCCTGGAGCAGTTGCGGATTCTGGAGGAGGGTTTTCGCATCAAAGTCATCGAGACCAAATATGATACTATCGGGGTGGATACGCCTCAAGACTTGGAAAAGGTAGAAGGGTATTTGCGTAAAGAAAAACAACATGCAACAGATTAGTGTAGGAAATATAAAAATAGGCGATAGGAATCCTCTTGTGTTGATTGCCGGTCCTTGCGTGATTGAGTCAGAGGCCCAATGCCTAGATACCGGCCGGCGGATAAAAGATATTGCTCGGCGTCTGGATATCCCATTTATCTTTAAATCCAGTTTTGATAAGGCCAACCGGCTTTCCCTAGATTCTTATCGCGGACCGGGAATAAACCGGGGATTAGAAATTTTACAGAAGGTAAAGCAAGAATTAAAAGTCCCGGTACTCAGCGATATCCATTGCCAAAGAGAAATTAATGCCGCAGCAAAGGTTTTAGATATAATTCAAATACCCGCCTTCTTATGCCGGCAGACGGATATTGTCGTGGCTACGGCGAAAACCGGAAAAGTAGTAAACGTAAAAAAGGGTCAATTCTTGGCGCCATGGGATATCTTGCCGATTATTAAAAAGATTGAATCTACCGGCAATAAGAAAATCCTGATTACTGAGCGGGGGGTAAGTTTCGGCTATAATAACCTGGTCTCGGATTTTAGGAGCCTGGCGATCATGCGTGAGTTCGGCTACCCCGTGATTTATGACGCCACCCATAGCGTGCAGATGCCCGGCGGCAGAGGTACCTGCTCCGGGGGGCAGCGGGAGTTTGTGGCGGGCCTATCCCGGGCAGCAGTGGCCTTTGGCTGCGACGGTTTATTCTTAGAGGTGCACTTTAAACCCGATAGCGCTCTTTGCGACGGACCGAATATGATTGACTTAAAGCAATTGGAGAAACTCTTAAAAGAAATTAAGAAAATAGAGACAGCACTATGAAAATAAACGCCATAAAAAGGGCGAGAGAAGTTTTGGATATTGAGGCTAAGGCCATCCAGGCCCTCAAACCGCGCCTGGCCAATAATTTCCGCCAGGCCTTAGATTTAATTTTGAAAAGCAAAGGCAGGGTGGTAGTTAGCGGCATGGGTAAAACCGGGATCATCGCCCAAAAGTTTTCCGCTACCCTGGCTTCTACCGGCACCCCAAGTTTATTCCTGCATTCTGCCGAGGCCGTTCACGGTGATTTGGGCAAAGTTACCGCGGACGATGTAGTGATTATCCTTTCTAATAGCGGTCAGGGCGAAGAGATGAAGCAGTTGCTGCCGTTATTGAAGAAAATCGGCTCAAAAATTATTGCCCTTACCGGAAATAAAAATTCGCTTTTGGCCAAATATAGCGATTGCCTCCTGGATGTTTCGGTGAAAAAAGAGGCCTGCCCCTTGGGATTGGCGCCCACTGCCTCTACTACTGCGGCCCTGGCCATGGCTGATGCCCTGGCTATTTGTCTTTTAGAAGCCAAGGGTTTTAAAGAAAAGGACTTTGCCTTTTATCATCCTGGCGGGCAACTCGGCAAGAAGCTATTCTTAAAAGTAGAAGATATCATGCGCCGGGGCGAGGCCAACCCCATAGTAAGGGAAGATAAAAGGATCTCCGAGGTTTTGGTTGAGATTACCAAGGCCCGCGCAGGCAGCGCTTCCGTAGTAAATAAACAAGGGGTGTTATCCGGCATATTTACTGACGGAGATTTGCGCAGACATTTGGAGACAGACCCGGACTTGTCTGTGCGGCGGGTTAAAGAAGTGATGACTAGGAGCCCGACTACGGTGGCCCCGGAAATGCTCGCTGCGGAGGCGATGCGCATCCTTAAAGATAAAAAGATAGACGAAGTTCCGGTGGTGGATAAAAAGAAGCGGCCAGTGGGGCTATTGGATGTCCAGGATTTGCTGAGGGCAGGGTTGGTTTAGGAAATTAAAATATATGTTTGAGCTAAAAGAGGAATTAAAAAATAAGGCCAAGAAAGTCAAACTGCTGTTGCTGGATGTGGATGGGGTTTTGACCGACGGCAGGATAATTTATGATTCACGCGGTCATGACATGAAGTTTTTTGATGTCCATGACGGCATGGGGGTCTACCTTTTAAAAAAGGCGGGGGTCTCTACTATCCTCATTACGGCCAAGGGTTCCCGGGCAATCAAGCCGCGCGCCAGAGATATGCGCTGTGATGCGGTCTTTGCGGATGTCTCCGTGAAGAGTTTTCTTCTGGACGGGATACTCAAGAAATATAAAGTTAGCGCAGAAGAAGTCTGTTTCGTGGGCGACGATTTAGTTGACCTCTGTCTCATGAAGAGAGTGGGTTTTCCCGTGGCCGTATGCAATGCCTGTCCGGAAATCAAAGAACAGGCCTCCTACGTTACCTTAAGGGAGGGCGGCCGCGGCGCAGTGCGTGAGGTTGCCGAGTTAATCCTGAAGGCGCAAGGCAAATGGCAGGAGATGGTCGGAGTATATGACGTTTAAAAGAAAAGTCTATATTTTATTATTTATGCTATTCACTATTCACTATTCACTATTCACTATTTGTTTTGCTCAAGAGCAAAACAAACAAGAATCCGACCAGCAGATCAGCGAATTTTCTCTAGCAGGTTACGGCGATAAAGGAAAAAAGGCCTGGAATATCGCCGGTAAATCCGCGGACATCTTTGATAACGTGGTTAAACTTAAGGATGTAGTAGCCAATATGTACGGGGCAACCGAAGACATCAAACTCACCGCTGATAAGGGGGATTTTGATAAAAGCGAAGGCAAGGTCCACGTAGAGCAGAACGTGGTGATTACTACTTCCACGGGAAGCAAGCTGACTACCAATTCTCTGGAGTGGGACAGGAAAAAACAGGTAGTCTCAACCGATGACGTAGTGAATATCAGCCGCGATAATATGGTCAGCGTTGCCCGCGGCGCAATAGGCCAACCCAACTTAAGCCAGGTCACGCTCCAGAAAGATGTCCAGGTGCAGATTAATCCTAAGCAGGAAGAAGGCAAAAATAGCGCCAAGAACGATAAAACTATCATTACCTGCGACGGGCCGTTAGAGATAGATTATGCTAAAAACATTGCCACCTTTAAAAATAATGTGAAGGTAGATACCAAAGATAATTTAATCTATAGCGATATCATGGACGTTTATTTTCTCCCTGCCGATAAAAATGCACCCCCAGGAAAAGATACGGCAAAGGCAGGAGGCACAGACGTGGGTTTGATGGGGACCAAAATAGATAAGATTATTGCCCGGGGAAACGTCAAGATTGTCAAAGGACAAAATGTTTCCTACAGTCAAGAGGCAATCTATACCGCCGCAGATAAGAAAATTGTCCTGAGCGGCAAACCCAGGCTCGTGCTTTATTCCACGGAGGATTTAAGTGCATCTTTTGGAAATTAAAGAACTTTCCAAGTCCTATGACGGCCGCGAGGTAGTCAAAGGCGTAGATATTGAAGTTAAACGCGGGGAGATAGTCGGGCTCTTAGGCCCTAATGGCGCGGGCAAGACTACGACCTTTTATATGGTCGTGGGGGTGGTGCCGCCAAACCGCGGCAAAATCATTTTCGACAATAACGATATCACCAAACTGCCCATCCATGAACGCGCGCGTTTTGGCATCGGCTATCTATCGCAAGAGCCGTCGATATTCCGTAAACTCAGCGTAGAAGAAAATATCATGGCCATTTTAGAGACTTTGCCCATCGGGAAAAGCGAACGTAAACGCCGGCTGACTAATTTACTTGAGGAATTGAATATCGCCCATCTGAGTAAAAACAAGGCCTATACTTTGTCCGGAGGAGAAAGAAGACGTCTGGAGATTACCCGGGCATTAGTGACCAATCCCTCCTTCATATTATTGGACGAGCCTTTTTCCGGCATAGACCCTATTGTCGTCAATGAGGCGCAGGAGATTATTAAAGAATTGAAAGAGATGGGACTGGGGATTTTACTTACCGACCACAACGTCAGGGAGACCCTTTCCATCACCGACCGGGCCTACTTAATTGCCGAAGGAAGAATACTTATTTCCGGCACGGCGCAAGAATTGATTAACAATCCCCAGGCCCGCCAGATTTATCTGGGTGAGAAGTTTAAGATGTGAAAATCGACCCAGCCCTTCTTACAGGACTGGGCATAAATGAGGAGGAAGGGCTGGGTGAAGATCGAAGTTAAAAAATTAGACAACGGCAAAAAAGAAATCAGCATCGAGATAAGCGGAGACATCGTTAAAAATAAATTTGAGGAGGTATTCCGCAAAATCAGCCAGGAGGCTAAAGTCCCCGGGTTTCGGCCGGGCAAGGCGCCCCGCGATATTATCGAAAAGCAATACTCTGCCTATGCCCAGGAGCAGGTATTAAAAGAGTTAATCCCAGAAGTCTATAATCAGGCGTTGGAAAAAGAAAAATTGGAGGTCGTAGAACTGCCGGAGATATCCGACGTAAAACTAGATAGAGAGACACTCTCCTTTAAGGCGCAGGTGGAACTTCGTCCCGAGATCGCACTAAAAGATTACAAGGGCCTAAAAGTTGATTATAAAAATATCAGTGTTACGCCGGAGGAAATTAAGCGCAATCTCGACAGCCTTAAAGAGACGCATAAGAGCCAACATTCCGATGATAAGTTTTCCCGTAGCCTGGGGTATCCGGATTTGGCCGCATTAGAAAAGGCCATCGAAAGACAGGTCTTCCTTCAGAAGGAGAATGCCCAGCGGGAGAATTTAGAGAATAAGATTATTGAAACCATCACCAAGGACCTGGATTTTAAAATACCTAAATCCATGATTGAACGCCAGGCCCAGGAATTAGTCAGGCAGGCGAAATTGGACCTGGCCTTGCGCGGTGTGGCGCGCGAAAAAATTGAGGCGCAGGAGAAAGAGATGCTTGCGCGTTTAGAGCCGCAGGCCCAGAAACAGGTGAAAATTTATCTGGTGCTTGCTGAGATAGCCAAAAGGGAAGGCATAACCCTAGACGAACATATGCCGCGCCGAGTCATGGAATTTTTATTACAGGAAGCGGCGTGGCAGATTTCTTAAAATACGGAGGTGTAAGATGAACATAAAAAACCAGACATTGGTGCCGATGGTGATCGAGCAGACCTCGCGGGGCTATGAGAGGGCTTATGACATTTATTCACGATTGCTGAAGGATCGGATTATTTTTATCGGCACGCCCATTGACGATTACGTGGCAAATCTGGTGATTGCCCAGATGTTGTTTTTGCAGATGGAAGATGTGACCAAGGATATCAATGTCTATATTAATACTCCGGGCGGCTCGGTTACCGCAGGGCTGGCCATTTATGACACCATGCAGTTTGTAAGATGCGATGTGGCCACATATTGCGTGGGCCAGGCCTCCAGCATGGGTGCCCTACTTTTATGCGCGGGCACAAAGAATAAACGCCATACCCTGCCGAATTCGCGGATTATGATTCACCAGCCCTGGGGCGGTATTCAGGGTGCGGCCGAAGATATCTCGCGCCACGCCAAAGAAATCTTAGGCCTGCGCGATAAGATAAATCAAATATTATCCAGGCATACGGGCCAGCCCCTGGAAAAAATCCAGAAAGATACGGACAGGGATTATTTTATGTCTGCCCAGGAGGCTAAAGATTACGGGATAATCGACGAAGTAATCA
Source organism: uncultured Planctomycetales bacterium (assembly GCA_964555545.1). Lineage (GTDB taxonomy): Bacteria > Omnitrophota > Gorgyraeia > Gygaellales > Profunditerraquicolaceae > CAZKSS01. Next base: position 2,853 of record CAZKSS010000041.1, on the reverse strand, counting down.
TAGGAAAACAAAAATAAAAATAAGGAGAGATAACGCGATGAGAAAGAATTATCTACTTACTCCCGGGCCAACGCCTTTACCGCCCCAGATCTCTTTAGGCATGGCGCGACCGATCATCCATCACCGCACGCCGCAGTTCCAGGCGGTATTAAAAGAGGTCAGCGATGGCCTAAAGTATGTTTTTCAGACCAAAAACGATGTGTTTATTCTTGCCTCGTCAGGGACAGGGGCAATGGAGGCAGCAGTAGCAAATTTATTATCTACGGGCGATACGGCTTTAACTATCCAGGGCGGAAAATTCGGCGAAAGATGGACGGAGATCTGCCAGAGTTACGGGATTACTGCTGAGGTCCTAGACGTAGAATGGGGGAAGGTAGTTGACCCTGAGGATATCCAAAAGAAATTAAAAGCCAACCCGAAGATAAAAGCAGTCTTTGCTACGTTATGTGAAACTTCCACTGGCGTGACCAGTGATATTGAGGCGATAGCCAAGGTAATAAAAGAGACACCAGCGGTATTAGTAATTGATGCCATCAGTGGCCTGGGCGCAATGGATTTAAAAACCGATGCCTGGGGCTGTGATGTAGTAGTTTCCGGCTCGCAAAAAGGGTTGATGCTTCCGCCGGGTTTAGGCTTCATCTCGGTAAGTCCCAAGGCCTGGAAATTGGTAGAGGCGGCAAAATCGCCGCGATATTACTTTGATTTAAGAGAGGCCAAAAAGGCCTTAGATAAGACGGATACACCTTTTACTCCGGCGATTACCTTGATCATTGCCCTGAATGAGGCCTTGCGGATGATTAAAGAAGAGGGTCTGGAAAATATTTTTGCGCGACATAAAAAGATGGCCGAGGCCACCCGCGCGGCGGTAAAGGCGCTGGGTTTAGAATTATTTGCGCCGAGCGTAAGTTCTGATGTGGTCACCGCAGTCAAGGTGCCGTCAGGTATAGACGGAGAAAAATTAGTCAAGACCATGCGCGACACTTTTGGCGTAACCATTGCCGGGGGCCAGGCCGAATTAAAAGGCAAGGTATTTAGAATCGCGCACATGGGTTTTATCGAGGAGTTTGATATCATCGTGGGGCTAACCTGCCTAGAGAAGGTCTTGGCAGGAATGGGTTATAAATTCACCTTCGGCGCCGGGGTAAAAGCAGCGCAAGAGGTATTTTTGAAATAAGGAGCAAAAGTCATGATCAAAATATTAGTCAGCGATCCGTTGTCAGAAGAAGGCCTAAAGATAATGAGGGATGTCAAGGAATTTCAGGTTGACGTCAAAACAGAGTTAAAACCGGAAGCACTCAAAGAGATCATTAAGGATTACGATGCCTTAGTGGTCAGGAGCGCGACCAAGGTAACCAAGGAGATCATTGATGCGGCGACTAAATTAAAGGTGATCGGCCGCGCTGGCGTGGGCTTAGATAACGTAGATTTGCAGGCCGCCACGCAAAAAGGCATTGTCGTAATGAATACGCCCGCAGGCAACACCATCTCTACTGCGGAGCATACTATGAGTATGGTTCTGGCACTCTCCCGCAATATCGCCCAGGCAAATGCCTCTACCAAAAAGGGGGAATGGAAGCGTTCTAAATTTATGGGGGTGGAACTTTATGCAAAGACCTTAGGCATCGTTGGTTTCGGAAGAATCGGGAAGGAAGTAGCCAAAAGGGCCTTGTCCTTCGGGATGAAGGTCTTGGCCTATGACCCGTTTTTATCCCGCGAGGTTGCGGAAGGCCTGGGTATTGAGATGGTAGAATTAAAAGACTTATTTGCAAATTCAGATTATATTACCGTGCATACGCCTCTTACTGATGAGACGAAGCATATGATTTCCCAAAAAGAGATTGCCCTGATGAAAAAAGGCGTGCGCCTGATTAACTGCGCCCGAGGAGGAATAATTGATGAAGTAGCGCTGGCAGGAGCGATTAAAGAAGGCAAGGTCGCGGGGGCAGCCATAGATGTTTTTGAGAAGGAACCCATTGCTCCGGAAAGTGAGTTTTTGAAATTAGATAATGTGGTGATTACTCCGCATCTGGGGGCATCGACTGAGGAGGCGCAGGTAAATGTGGCTATTGAGGTCTCTGAAATTGTGCGGGATGCGCTTTTAGGCAGAGGCATCCGCAATGCCGCTAATTATCCCTGCCTGGAGGCGGAAGTTTGTAAACTCCTGAACCCCTACATAAATTTATGCGATAGGTTAGGAAGTTTTGCCGCGCAGTTGGTTGATGGCAGATACCAGGAATTAAATATTAGTTATAGCGGCGAGATAATTCAATATGACCTAAGTGCCCTGACCATGGCTATTGCCAAGGGCGTACTTTCTCCGATATTAAAAGAGACGGTAAATTTTATCAATGCCACCAGCCTCGCCAAAGAAAGGGGTATCCGGATTAAAGAATCAAAATTATCCCGGGAAGTGGAGTTTGTAAATCTGATTCAGTTAGAGATAAAAACCGATAAAGAGTCGCGCCGGGTCGCCGGCACCCTTTCCGCAAACAAACAACCGCGCGTGGTCAAAATTGATAATTATTATGTTGAGGCGACGCCCGATGGAGAGATGATTGTCTTGCAGAACTGGGATAAGCCGGGGGTCATCGGGAATCTGGGAACGCTTTTAGGTAAGCACAAGATCAATATCGCGGCCATGACCTTTGGTCGGGAAAAGCCAGGCGGAAAGGCGATCAGCGTATTGAATGTGGATAGCCGCATCTCTAGTGAAATTTTGGAGAAGATCAAAAAGACCGAAAATATATTGGCGGTAAAGGTGATGAATATATGATTTTAATATCAAATATCAAATATAAAATATCAGCCCTTCGCCTTCGCTCAGGGTTGATGGTGAGCATAGGCGAACCATCA
>CAZKSS010000040.1:4034-11144 GCA_964555545.1 uncultured Planctomycetales bacterium | reverse complement strand
AGCCTAAAGGCTTGGTAACCTTGAAGCCGGCATACCAGTTGCTGGAGTTTTTCCACGGTTCGGTTAAATAGTGCCCGGAATAGTAACCGTAGGAACCCACCAGCCCCATATCGAAACCCGCCTTATCCTTTTCGATTTTTTTGCCGTATTGGTTAAACTTTACCAGCAGTTCGCTTAAGTATATCTCCGGCCGGTGCTTAAAGGCAACCTGCAGACAACTGTCTAAATCCAGGTTAAACTTCTGCGCTTCCAGGAGTTCCGCTTCCACAGGCGGCAGTTCCTTAACGCTTAGGACCTGTTTCATCGTAAGTTCTGCCATGCGTAGCTCCTGGTTAATGCTTTCAATCTGCAATTCCAACTGGTTGAACCAGGAGGTGGCGCTTTTTAATTCCAGGGGTATCACCAACCCGGCGCGGGAGAGATTTTCTATTTTTTCCAGCATATCCTGGGCTTCCTGTCGCATAAGCTCTTTCTGGCGCAGGTGCATCTTGGCGGAAACGAGGTTATAATAGGCGCTTTCAGCCTTATACACCACATCCACTTTTAAGCGGTCATAGTTCTTCTTGGTAATCTCAAGGTTGGTTTTTGCCTGATTGAGGGTATCCCGGAGTTTGCGGTTGTAATCAAGCGGCTGCTCCATCTGTAATTTGTTCTCGTGTTCGGCATACTTGACGCGGTAAACCTCGCCTTCGGTATAATAATTGGTAATTTTTAAAGCAGGAAACAGGGGACGCTGGGCTTCGGTTACCTTAAGTTTTGCCAAGGCAATCTCTTCCTGGGCAACCTTGGTGGGCTGGTTGTTCTTAAGCGCCATATCCAGAAAGAAATCCAGCTCTTCGGGTTTGGTAGAAAGCAGGGGCGTGGGGCCCTTTTCCTGGTTTTCACTGATAAATTGCTGCACTAAGAGGTCTGCCGCTCCTGCGTCAGCAGCTTCAATCCTGGCTTCGGGTTCTTGCGGCGCCGCAGCCGTGCCGGTGTTTTCTTCAAGAGGCGGAAGCTCGGGTTGCGGATTAGCCACGGCGGGTTGCGGGCTGGGTTGCGAGATAAGCGTCGTTGGCCTTGGCTGGGTAGCAGTAGCGGCGCTTAATTTCTCTGCCAATTTCTTAATTGAAGGATAGTCAGGGGTTGCTCGCGGCTGTAACGGCTCTATCTGGCGGTAATCCACGGGTAAAATTATCTCTATTTCTTCTCCAACAAAATCCGGCGGAAAGGGATAGGGACTGGCATCTTTTATGGCTAAGATAGCTGCTGCGTCAAGTAGGGGGTAACCTGATGACTCAGCAACATCGATCTCTTTGATACGGCCGTCTTGGGCAATGGTGAATCTGACCTTGACTATCCCTTCCCAGCCTTTTAATCTTGCTTCCTGAGGATAGGCGAAAGTGGCGCTGATCTTGTCTTGAATGAAACCCAGGTATTCCGCAGGTAATAGCATGGCCTGGCTGTGTGCCGTAGACGCAAGGATGGGGTTGAAAATTAATAATAAGATTAAGATTAAATTAAGGTTTGCCTTAACCATATCACGTATAATTTTTAGCTCCCCTTTTAGGCTATACGGGTCTTTGGGGAGGTAGGGATAAGTATAAGTGAATAATTTGAATTTGTCAAGTGTTTTTTTGATACGGATTGATACAGTTGCTCTTTTATCCAAGTTGGAGTTCCTATCCACCGCAAGTAAACCCTGGTTTAAGGCGGTTTAAATAACTGGGAGTGGCTAGGGTCGGATTTTCTTAGAAGAATTGGATATATGGTCTGCTTTTGTTTCTCTTACTTGTGTAAGTGCAGGGATTAAGATTATTTGATACGGTTTTGATACGGTTTTTGAATTTAAAATTCACTCTTGACAGAAGTACGCTTCTGTGATATATTCTGCCTATGCTGTGTAGAATCTGCCAGAATGAGTTCAAACCTAATAAATACCGGCCGAATCAGAAGGTATGCTCCCGCTTGGAATGCCAGAAAAAGCGCCAGGTTGAGAACGAAAAGGCCTGGCGCGCCAGAAATCCCGATTATTTTAAGTATTTAGACCAGGAATCTGCCTGGCAGGATAAGCGCAAGCGCTATAATAAGCTCTGGAAGACTGCCCATCAGCAGGAATTGAAAGAGTACCAGCAAGCCCGCCGCGAGCAGCGCAAGGAGTATATGCGCGAATATATGCGTAATTACCGTCAAGGCAGGGCGCCTTCTGTTAATAGAAACAAAAGTTAGTTTTATTTGCTTGACAATTATATATTTATTAAGTATACTTTAACTGTCTTAAATCTAGTGAGTTGCTTGACAAACTAGATTTTTTATTTCAGTTATTTCTAAAGACTTTACTAAAGTATTTATTACTAACACGAAAGGCAAAAGCCACGGATATTATATGAGCCACGGATTTTTAGCCACGGGTGAAAATTGGGGTTTTATTCTTAGCGCAAAAGCGAACCGGATTGCCGAAGCGGGTAATCCGGTTTTTTTATTGGGGCGAAGATAAAATGATTAACTGGCGGGATAAAATCTGGGTCAAGGTTATAGCGCTGACGATCGCCGGGGTGTTTTCTTTTTCCGAGGTCACCTGGGCAGCGCGCGCAGACTACCAGCTCTATCTGCCGCCGGCAGACGAAGCCTCTTCGCAAGTTCCCGCCCGCCACTCTCCGCTTCAGGATTTTCTCCATAATCTCTACGAAGGCCTGACCTCATTCCTTATGCCAAAGGCATATGCTGATGTTGTGCCTACCGATGAAAACAACCAAAGCGGCGTGATTGACTATTACCCCTATGAATTTAAGTCTCCTTACCTGGCTTCAGATGACTATCAGGAGTCGGAGCCGAGCGATATATCACAAAGTTCCCAGGAAAAGTGGCAGCAACTGGTTAATTCAGCTGCCGGAGATAATGAATTCCTTAACGCCCTTTACAGCCTGATTCCTTATCTGAATAGAATGGATTCCAAGGCAGCAGAAGAAACAATAGGCGTGCTATGTGGCTTGATTGATAAGGATTCCGAAGGGGCGCAGACTGATGTGAAGGCCGCGGACTTAAAAGCCCTGTTAATCGCTATTGGTGATTATCTACAGAACGCAGAAAAGAAAGCCGGGAGAGAATTAGAGGCGCAGGAGCTGGTAGATTTAACCGCCAGGCTTATTTCTATTATTAAGGCCGGCCTTCAGGCTGAAGGCGAGGCTGCTCACTCCAACATAGTTAAGGCGCCGGATGTTGCAGGGGGCGATTTGAATACGCTGATAGCGGCTAAGGTAGCCGGGGCTGAGGTAATAAGAAGTTTGATACAGGTTACAGAGGCAACCCCTGAACTGCAGCTGGCGTTTATTAAGGCTTGCGTGGAAGGCGGGTTATTAAACCAGGAAGAAATTAAGAGCGCCTATGGTCTGGCAGGCGAATTAGGCACCGGCAATATCAACTGGAACCAGATTATGAATGGGGTTGGCGCCTTTACCGGGATAGAAACCGGTGAAGTTGCGGTTGACATCGCTTCGGGACTCGAGCAGTCCTTGGCGGAGCAGACTGACAATGAAGCCCCTGTCTACATCGATACGAAGACAACCGAGCTTCTTGATTCTACCCTGAATTATCTAAATGCCCCTGAGGAAGCTTTGCCTGAGCCAAAACTGTTAGAGGCAGCGGCAAATAATCCCTCCTTCTTTACTAATTTATTCGGCATCATATTATTGGAAGCAGTCTTAGATATTATAATTGAGCCTTTAAGCGACCATATCCCTACTGACGCTATGCCAGCAACAGGGGTTATTCCCCATGAGGGGCTGCCGGTAGAGTTGGGAGGCTATTCATTGATAATAACCGGTTATCAAAACGGGTTAGCAAAAATAGTATTAGCAGGCGCTGATATTGATGGCGTTCTAAAATCCGTATCAATGACTTTACCTCAAGGATATACCGTAGAATATGCTTTAGGTTTATTGACAAATAGTCCGAATACCGGGCCTCCGTCTGATGAACTTCTAAATTCACTTTCCGCACTTAAGCCGCAAATTACCATCTCAAATGACTCTGCTCTTGGCGGTCTCGCCAGGGAAAATGGGTCATTATTTTCTTTTTATATCCTCCGAACCCTTAAAAACAATCTTAATTCAACCGTATTTACAAAAGCCGCTTCAGGGCAGGAACCTACCGTGGCAGGTGGAGATTTTAACTCTGGAGCGGCTGATTTATTAGATTATAACTGCGCGGTTTATGCCCTCTCCCAGCTTCTTTATGAAAAAGGCCATGAAGTAGACTATGCTACCTTAGCTCAAAAATTAGCTACTTACACCCAGGATGGCCAAACCTCCCTGTATGGAATCCAGCAGATAGCCCGGGAATACGACTTAAATCTTAGTGCTGTCCAGCTTGCTTATAAAGATTTAATGCAACTTGCCCAATCTACCCTGGTTCATCTTAACCTTGATAATGGTGCCGGCCATTATGTGGTAGTAACCAAAGCTAACCAATATACTGTTACCTATATAGATAATGGTATCAGCAAGACCGTATCAACGGAAAATTTCCTCTCTCAATGGACGACAGGATATGCCTTAACCACCCAGACAGTATTTGGCCGGTCTTTGGGAAAGGAAGAGATGGAGCAGATAAAAGGAGCATATACAATTAAATACGGAGACACCCTTTCCCAGATTGCTAGAGATAATAATACTACGGTTCAGGAGCTCGCCGCGTTAAATAACATTAAAAATGTTAACCTGATTTATGCAGGCGCTAATCTCATTATCCCTGACACAAATAATCCTAATGCCCCCGTGCCTCCTTCCACAAACATAACTCCTGCCGAGAAGGTAAAGCAAATAGAGGTGGTTTATCCTGATGTTAAGGTTAATAATATGACCCCGGTTAGCTACTATAATTCTATTCTCAATACAATTACAAAGAACCTTAGCGTGCCTTACCCTAGAGCAGCTGCTGAAGCTGAAGCAGCTAAGCGGACTGCGGCGGCTTTCCATAAAGCCTTCCTTGATAAAAATAAACTGGATCACGGTGCTCTCGAGAGCACTGACCACTGGGTTAATGTCAGCCTTGACCTCTTATCCCAGAAAGCCCCCGAATACTACGCTATTCTTAAGCAGAATGCCAAGGATATAGAAATTGTAAAAGGCAAAGAGATGGAAGTAGGTTTAAAGTCAAAAGTTATCAGCATCGGAAGTGAATATGTCGCTGGTTCCTCTATTACCTGGTTGGCTCTGGCGTTAGCGCATGAAGCTGAACATCTGGAAGAGAAGAGCACGGATGAGGGGGTTGCCAATGCTTCCCTGCCAGAAGTGGCAAAGCTGATAGGGGCTTCAGCCGAAGAAAAAGACTATATTTTCTCTTTTATAACTATAGTAGAGGTAACCAACGATAAAGGCTTTAAGGCCACTGTCGAGACTGGTAAGATATTCGACGAGAAAGGCGAGTGGAATTTCTGGACGGGTAACTGGAACGTGGGGTCTGATGATATTGCAGTAACCTATATAGACCCTAAAACCGGTCTAAATACGACCGGCTGGGTAGATAGAGATGACCTTAATTACAAAAATCTCGTAGAGGTAACCACTGCAGCTGGCGTTAGCGTTATAGTCTCACCTGGTGACCTGCTTGATTTCCCAGGCCAGGGGATGTGGAATAGAGAATATCAAGATATCCAGATTACCTATAGAGACCCTCAAACTGGCCTAGAGGCGACCGCTTATATAGATGAAAGTATAATAGAAGATACCCTCCTTGATAACATTAAGAAAACAGAAGGCGCCGTTGAATTTATAAACGATGAGGCAAAAGACAAAATAAAAGAGTGGTATAAGGAAAATAAAATTGGTCCAGAGGAACAATTTGATGTCTGGTATAACACCTTTATCAACCCTGCTTCTTCTAATGCCGACAATGTCTCTGAGAATGAAATGAAGTGGAACCTCGTGATAAATTTAATAAAATCAGGCGTGATAACCGAAAAGAACTTAAGGGACTGGGGAATGGGAGACGGCATTTCAGAGGGCGAGATTGATAAGATTTTAATCTATGTAAGTAATAATTTGCCAGGGCAAGCCAGCCTTTTGGATAAAAACTTCGGGATTATATACGATTCAAAAAGCGAGAGGTACAAAGATGACTCCGATAATAGCCAGTTTGAGGATTTTATAAGTGCTTACGCCGCGGCACAATTAACCTCCGGGTTAGAGAACCTAACTAAGCTTTCATACGTACTTCCAGACAACCAGGAACTTCAAACCTTATTAAATGAAATTATCCAAGAGAGTAAGAGTATAAAAGAAGTAGATTATGAGAGTTATTTTACTTTTCTCAGTGAGATATTTAAAAAGTTATCAAGCATTGCAGATGAAGCTGGAGTGTGCCTTATAACATCAGAAGCAGCTGGACTCCCGCAAGATTATGGTATGGGAGACGGCTACATAGCGATTGATAATGTAGAAGAACTCATTCCTAATGACGACGGTACATTTACCTATAAGGGGCTCTTGGTTGAACCTGCGATACCTCCTCAGTATGCCGGAGAAGATATCGAAGGGGATGAAGACCTTTTGCTTAGAAGTGATCCAATGGGTTCTTCGGGCGTGCTGTTTATGAAGGTCGTAGGAGAGATATTTGATTTGGGAGGATTATATGTTCAAGTTACGGATAAGGAAAAGTTTCTGTCTAACGGAGGTAGTGCTGATTTAGGGCGCGTTGAGGGGCTCATCGAGGAATTAAACGAGCTTGAGGGTAGCATAGAGGTCATCTACGATGAGGGCCAGAAGGAACAGCCTATCGAGGGTTTGATCAACCAGGCAGAGACCGCCATCAAGGGCGGGGATTATGACTCAGCAGTTAAGTGCCTCAAGGATGCCGAGGCTGCACGCGACGCGCTCATAAAGACCGCTGAGACGTTGCAAGCTGATGGCGGGGTCACGGTTAAGACGGTTGACGGCAAGACCACCATTACCATCACCGACCCAGAGACCCGGGAATTATTCACCAAGTATATGGTGCTCATTGAGAGCTTAAGCGATCTCAAGAATAGCCTCGAGCTCGACTATGGCCAGACCGAAGAGGCCACTCCCCTCTATAAGTTGATCAACCAGGCAGAGACCGCCATCAAGGGCGGGGATTATGACTCAGCAGTTA
>CAZKSS010000040.1:2934-3934 GCA_964555545.1 uncultured Planctomycetales bacterium | reverse complement strand
CGTTGCAAGCTGATGGCGGGGTCACGGTTAAGACGGTTGACGGCAAGACCACCATCACCGTCAAAGGAGAATACAAAGAAGCCTTCCAGGAGTGGTTCGATTTCATTGCAAGCGACCTATACGCGAAATATCAAGATGTAAAAGCTGTGGCCGCTGGTATCTTTGGCGGCGGATGGGACTATCAAGTGGATATTAATAAGGCCCTTGGGAGTGACCTTGATGCTGCTAAAAAGGCGATTACGGCATATTTATCTGCATTTGAAAAACTGGTCAACGACCTTGAAAAGCTTCCAGGGGTAAATATCTCCAGAGATGAAAAGGGTAATGTTATAGCCATATCCGTCCCAACAAACCTACGGGATTACCTGGTTTTATTAAACAGCGCCGTTTATCAAAGATATATGGAGAATGCCGGACTCTATAAATCCTTACAAGATGCGCTGGGGATTGAAGGACTACCCGCATTGCCTTCATTATTCAGCGAGGATGTAAATGGCGATAGCAGGGTGAATGTAGATGATATGATTTTACTTTGCCAGGCATTTAATAATGAATTTGAAGCCTACTTGAATACGCTTGCGGCATCAGGTGTTTATTATACCAGGGCTCCTCCGGAAGATGGCATACAATGGATAATTCCCTCGCCAGAAGTTTCTGAAAGCATTAAGAATACCATAGGTGATGAGAACTTCATTCTTAATGTATTGTCAGAGAAAATAAATAATGCTTTAGATACCTTATTCCCTCTCGCTAGTTCTTATGAGCTTATAATTAAAGATTTAAATGAACTAAATGACTGTGCTGACCAGGCTGAAGCTACAATTACCGCCTATAAACAATCCAACGGACTTCTTAACGCTTACCTCAACTACAACGACGCCCTCGCGAACGCCGAATCAGCGATCAAAGCCTATGGGCAGTCCTTAGCTAAAGATAACCAGCTTTTTAACGCTTACCTCAACTACAACGACGCCCTCGCGAACGCCGAATCAGCGATCAA
>CAZKSS010000040.1:0-2834 GCA_964555545.1 uncultured Planctomycetales bacterium | reverse complement strand
AGCTTTTTAACGCTTACCTCAACTACAACGACGCCCTCGCGAACGCCGAATCAGCAGTCAGCGCCTATGAGCAGTCTAATCCTGCGCTAAAGCTAGCCAAACAAACTTGCGAGGCATTAGATGCTTTATTAAAGCAGGTTTTAGGCGAAAAAATGAATGCCCTAGTCATGGATTACAATGCTTTTGTACTTCACCTGCAAGCAGCAAATCAAGCCTTTGTAGAAAATTATGGTCAGCCTATGTGGAATAATTTTATCTGGACGGTTAAAGGAGCTGACGGATGGAAGGTCGCAGTAGCTATGGTAGTATTTATAGCTGTGGCAGTTGGCATTACTATACTTACAGCAGGAACGGCTGCGCCGCTGTGGATGTTGATTAGTGCGGCTGTCCTGGGAGGACTAAGCGGATTTGTTACCGGCGCATTCGTTTTTAACAATAAACGCGGTCCCTGTCGCGACTTGAGCACTGCAGAAAGGTGGGGCATAGCCGCTATTTTACTAGCAATAACAGCTCTGGGTAGTTATTCGTATGCACTTACCGCGCCGAAACTTGGTGTATTAGGTGGGACAGCATTTAGTTTTCTACAAACTCACAGTTTATTAGCGGTTAATTCTATTATTGGCATAGGATTAAATGCCGCACTGATAGGTGGGGTCACAACCCTCATTACCAAGACCTTGGCAGGAGAAAGGCTAAGTTTCGGAGAGTTTACAAAAGGCATAGCCATTAATTTTGCAACCGGAGTAGCCTTTGCAGTAGCATTTTTAGGTATAAGCGCAGCGCTTAAGGCAACCGGAGTTTTCAGAAAGATAATAGCTATAGCAGCCTCCATAGGAAAAAAAGCGCCGTGGATTATACCGTTGTTTAGCTTAAGTAGCCGTGCCTCTTACTTTACTTTTATAATGGCAGGTGGTTTAGCGGATGTGGCATGGAACGCCCTATGGGGCAGGGTTGACTCCTGGGGCGATGTTTTGGGTTATTTCATTGAAGGCGCTGTTTACGGAGCTTTAGCCAGATTTTTACTTGGCCGCGTTCCGACAGGGCTATATACAACCTATACTGGGACACCAGGGGGGCCAGCAGTAGCCGACACCACCCCAATTATGACCTCTCGAATCCTTGCTTTTGCACGAGCTGGCGGTTGGACTATTCCGCTTTGGATGGCGGCGGGTGCAGCTATCCCATGGCTTAACCAGGGATTTTATGTATTAAGAAAGAATATCAGCATTTATTTGGGAGAAGAAGGCACAATTGATTGGAGTTATTTTAATGAAAACAGGACATTGGGCCAGCTTATTGGAGAGAGCATTAAATACGCTATCTATGCTGCAGTGGCGCGATATATATTCAGTCCAAGAGCGATAGAACATAAAAATAGCATTGTAGACAAAATTAAAGGTCTTACCTCCGAGCGTAAGGTAATAACCCTAATACCACTATTTGGAACATCCGTAAAGGGCGCAATAGAATGGATAGCCGTAGGACCATCTTTTACCTTTTTTGGTGCACTCTGGAGAGGTTTTTTCAAAAATATTATTGCTGCGATAGATGGAGAAAGTTGGGGGTCTATTCCGTGGCTTGCAGTCGATATTATAGATGCTAATACAGGAGAAAAAATAGGTTATCGTTGGTTACAGCTCGAAGATATTTATATCTCTGCCCTGACAAGCCTCCAAAACGGCTTCTTTATGAAACCAATTATTGCGGTATTTTCATTTGGAGGTCTCCCTGGGTTTATTCCCATTGAGAACGACATTATCAGGGGATTGCTCTCCTGGGTTTGGTATATGTTCATTCTTATGCCTTTCGTTGTTACTGGTGTTGATGTTCTTCTTTCGGAAGTGCCTGCTTGGCTCAGCCATATTCCCGGCCAAGAGGTGACGTGGGATGTTAACGAAGACGGTGAAATTAATGATGAAGATACGGTTGCCCTAATATCCAAAACCTGGCTTTCCCGAAACCCAATTCTTGGTATCAATGATAAAACCCCTATATTGGGCCCGATATTGGGTCCCTTCCTGGGCAATGGCGAGCAAGGATTGTTAAGCTGGTTTGTCTTATTTGTCTGCCCCCTGCCCTCTCTATTTACATCATCAAAGGAATTATATAAAGAACTCACAGATAAGGGTAAGACGCCCGAGGACATTATAGCTGCTAAACTTGGTAGCAAGATTGATGAAATAAAGATTACCTCTATCTTACAAGATATGGCTAGAAGAGATATAGCTATAAGAGATATGGCTAATACTAATTGTAAAGATACCATGGGCAAAGAAGTTTCTGATATTGATTTAGAACAAGTAGAACAAGCTGTAAATAAATCTATATCTGATTTAGAAAAAGAAAAAGCAGACAAAACCTTAACCTTATCAGAAAAAGAAAAAGCAGAAGCTTTATGGGATTCAGAAATGAAACAAGAGGCAATAAGCAAGGAAGAATCCAACACACCATCAAAACTAACCAAGAATACACCGAGGCTTTCTTTAGGAAATAAAATAAGTGTAATTTTAACCGGTATAACGATATTCTTTGTTCTGCTACTTAGCTTGCCAGCAGAAAACGCTAAGATCACAGAGTCTATTAAGCCTCCTACCCAGATAGAGATGGTTTATGATATAGGATCTAAAGATTCTGGAGTTGCTTCGCCAATAACTGAGGGTAATCCTTTAAAAGATTCGGGAGGCGAAGGATTATCACTAGTAAATTCTAAAAGCACATCATCAGACAGTCAAGATCTAACTATAACAAAAGCTATTGATGCAAAGGATTCATCTGTATTCTTAGCAGGTGGGTTCTCCGCATCTACCCCGCTTTTAGATAATAAAGGTATTATG
>CAZKSS010000039.1:0-11257 GCA_964555545.1 uncultured Planctomycetales bacterium | reverse complement strand
CTATCTAGAATAGAATATACTTCTTAAACTCTTTTAGCCTAGCATCTAAATCCCTTAATTTCAGGCGGGCGGTCCGCGCCACGCCGAAGCCTTCCACGTTAAAGGATGCAGCCACTGTCCCGTAGGCAATTGCCTTTTTAATCGTATCCGCATTAATTTTGTCTGCCCTGGCCAGGCATCCCATAAAGCCCCCGGCAAAGGTATCCCCTGCTCCCGTAGGGTCAATGACTTTTTCCGTCGGATAGGCGGGGAGAGAAAAAATAAACTTATCCGTAAAAAAGAGGGCTCCGTGTTCGCCCTTCTTAATTAAAATCATCTTGGGCCCGCAATTATATAGGTACTTAGCTGCTTTGATTAGATTATGTTCGCCTGAAAGGCTCCTGGCTTCATGCTCGTTAGCCAAATATATATCTGCCTTTTTCAATACCTGCAGCAATGCGCTCTTTTTATGCTCTATCCAGTAATTCATACTATCCAGGCCCACGAGCTGAGGCGAACGCATCTGTTGGCATAAATGCATCTGGATGTCTGGGTCTACATTCGCCAGAAAAACATATTTTATCTTCTTCTGGCTAGGCGTAATTTCAGGACAGAAATCTGACAATACCCCCAAGATGGTCTTTTTGGTGTGCGCGGCATTAAGATCGCCGCTATATCCGCCCTCCCATCTGAAGGTTTGCCCCTGGCCTCTCATCAAAGAATCTAAAACAATGCCTTTTTGGCGTAAGAAATTAATGTGCCTTTGCGGAAAGTCTCTGCCGATAATAGCAGCCAAGTTGACCTGGCTAAATAGCCGTGCAGCCATGGCAAAATGCACCGCGGAACCGCCCAGGATATTTTTTCGGCTGCCAAAGGGCGTCTCTATTGTATCCAGCGCTACCGTGCCTAAAACAACGATACTCATTTTTCAGCGTATGGCTTACCGCGTTTAGGGTATAAAAAATAGGTTAAACTTACGATAGAAACTGAAATTAATATGCTCCCTACAATATCACTTACGTGGTGCACGCCAACGTAGACCCGCGAAAAACCTACTAATAAGGTTAAAGCCCATAAGAAAAAACCTAGCCGCTTGCTAAAGATAAAGATTATTGCCGAGAGAGAGGAAACTAATAATACATGATGGGAAGGAAAACCATTATCTGGCTTATGCGCAATCAAGGATTTAACCTGCTGCGCTACAAACGGCCGGGGGTTATAGTAAATATGACTGGCGACCACTGCCGCCACAAATATCAGCGGCAGGCAAATACAAATCAAGATTAAACTTTCTTTTTTTCTCACCCGGGGTTGATTTAAAAACCAGAAAAAGGCAAAAAGGATTACCAGCAGAGATAAATATTTTGCGCCGAAAATAAAGATTAAATTAACCACTGTCATACCTGGCTTTCTAATATCTTTTTCATATCTTCCGGCAAATCAGCAGTTAAATTGATTATCTTTCGCGTAATCGGGTGCCTAAAGCTTAAGGCCTGTGCGTGCAAGCAGACCCTTTTGGCCTTAATCTTAAAATCGCGCCGAAAAGCGAATTTGGCTTCACCCAAAAGCGGATGCCCGATTTTTTGAAAATGTATGCGTACCTGATTGGTTCTCCCAGTTAAAGGCTCTACCTCTACTATAGCAAAATTCTTTCTTTTCTCAATAACCTTATACCTGGTTTTGGCGCTTAGGCCGTCGATAGGGCGTCTGATTTCTCCTTGGGGTGGGGCTGGCAAACCCCGCACAAAGGCAAGATAGGTCTTTCTTACTCTTCGGTTTTTAAATTCAGCCATCATCTTTTTCTGGAAGGATTTACCTTTGGCGTAGATAATCAAACCCGAAGTCTCCCTGTCCAAACGATGGCAGGGATGCAACCGGTAAGATAAACCCTTAGTCCTTAGTTCCTCATTCAGTATGCTGGTTAGGGTGCGGGATTCCTTCTTGGGCGTAGGTATGGTAAGTAATCCTGAGGGTTTATTTACTACCACTAGCCACTCATCTGCGTAGACAATGGGGATATTCACTTAAATAATCTTAAGCATCCGCTCGATTGCGTCTCTGGCCCGGCAGCGGATCTCCTCAGGAACTTTTACCTCTTCTTTGAGTTCCTCTAAAGCCCAAAATATTTTTTCCTGGGTGGTGCGCTTCATATTCGGGCAGACTGCGGCTTCGGAGGCGGGGTAAAATTCTTTACTGGGATTATCTTTCTTCAGACGGTAAATCAGGCCAACTTCCGTGCCCACGATAAACTCCTTGGCCTCGGATTCTAAGGCGTATTTGCTCATCTGACTGGTGGAAAGCGCCGCATCCGCCAAGGCGACCACCGCCGGCAGGCATTCGGGATGGACCATCACCTTGGCAAAGGGATGAAATTTCCTTTCTCTTTTTATATCTTCGGGCAGGATCCGGATATGGGTAGGGCAAAACCCGTTCCAGGCAATCAATTTCTTTCCGGTCTTTTTGGAAACATAATCTGCCAGGTATTTATCCGGGACAAAGATAATTTCCTCCTTATCTTTGAAGGCATTGACCACGGCCACGGCGTTAGTAGAAGTACAGCAGACATCCAACTCTGCCTTTACTTCTGCAGAAGTATTTACATAACCTATGGTTACTGCCCGCGGGTGCT
This sequence comes from uncultured Planctomycetales bacterium, assembly GCA_964555545.1. Lineage (GTDB taxonomy): Bacteria > Omnitrophota > Gorgyraeia > Gygaellales > Profunditerraquicolaceae > CAZKSS01. The sequence continues at coordinate 8,649 of CAZKSS010000039.1, read as the reverse complement.
CCCTTTTCAATTTCCTCAAGTCCTCGGCGGTAATCATATTGGCCATAGGGCAGCCGGCATGGAGATCAGGCATAATGACCTTTTTCGCAGGCGAAAGTATAGAAGCGGTCTCAGCCATAAAATGCACGCCGCAAAAGACAATGACTGAAGCATCTGTCTGGGCAGCAATGCGGCTTAATTCCAGGGAATCGCCGCGGAAATCTGCCACATCCTGGACTTCGGGTAGTTGGTAATTGTGGGCCAGGATGATGGCGCGGCGCTTCTTTTTCAGCGCAATTATTTTCTCTTCCAGAGTTTTTAGTCCTTTCTGCATCATCATTTATCCGCATGCCCGCTCAATAATGCCGCCGCCTACGACTTCATCCCCGGCATAAAATACTGCGGCCTGGCCCGGCGTAACGGCAAACTGCGGCTTTTTAAAACGAACCTCGAGCCTTCTGCCCTGAGGCAAGATGACCGCAGGCGCTTCTGGATGATTATACCTTATCCTCACTTTCAGGGCAATTTTCTTTTTTATGGGCTTCGCTATAAAATGCGGCTCTTTAACGAAAAATTCACGTTTTTCTGCCTCTTCTTTTTTAGCCACGGTAATCTGGTTATTTTTAGGGTCTATCTTAGTGATATAAACCGGAAACCCTAAGGCCAGGCCTAAGCCCTCGCGCTGGCCGATAGTATAAAAAGGCACGCCTTTGTGCTGACCCAAGACCTTACCTTGGCTATCCACGATTGGCCCCGGTTTTATCTTTGCCTTAATCCGCTCTTTTAAGAATCCGCGGTAATCCGTATGAGGCAGGAAACAAATTTCTTGGCTGGCAATCTTATCCGCCACTGGCAAAGCAAATTCTCCAGCCAGTTTTCTTACTTCGGCCTTAGTATAATCCCCGAGGGGAAAAATTATATGTTTAAGCTGCTTCTGGGTGAGACGGTATAAAAAGTACGACTGGTCCTTCTGTTTATCCTTGCCTTTTTTTAATAAGTACTTCTGTACTCTGTACCCGGTACCCTGTACCCTGTCAATACGCGCATAATGCCCCGTTGCCAAAAACCTGGCATCTAGCGATAATGCCTTTTTCAGCAAATAATCAAACTTCAAATACTGGTTGCACCTGACACAAGGGTTAGGAGTCCTTCCGCCAAGATATTCCTGACAAAAATTCTTAATGACCTTTTCCTCTAAGACCTTTTGCATATTGAGGACATAATGTCGAATACCTATCTTTTGCGCCACCCTGCGGGCATCCTCTATTGCCCCGAGACCGCAGCAGGCCGGCTTCTTTCTCGTGGAATCAAGTAAATTAAAACACATGGTTAGACCGATAACTTCGTAACCCTGCTTTTTTAAGAGGGCGGCGGCAACCGAGGAATCCACGCCACCGCTCATGGCTACCACTACGCGCTCTTTCATATTCAATAATTATATCACGGCAAAATTATCTTACCACTCAAACCTGAGGCCCCCTTCTATCCAACGCCCGGGTTGAGGTATACCCACTATCTCCTGGTATTTCTTATCTAGGAGATTGCTCACCTTCAAAAAGACCTGGGAATGTTTATTCATATCGTAAGAAAGCCCCAGGTCTACTAAGAACCATCCGCCGCGTCCGGATTTTTTCTTATAAACAAAGCCAATCGTCTGGGTGCCGAAGGGCAGACGAAGTTTGCATAGGCTATTCAGGAGGTGGCGGGCAAAATTTGGACCGTATTTGTAAAGATAACCTTGATCCGTGCTGCGTTTATTTATATAGGTATAATTTGCCTCCAGTTTTAGATACGCGTTGATATCTAAGGTGCAGTAATTTTCTATTCCGAATACATCGGCACTACTGATATTATCCACCTGCCATTTACTTTGCGCGGGGCTTACTTTTACCCAGTCGATAAAATCTTCTTCCTGCCGCAAGAAAAAGGTTATGCCTGAGGACAACCCTTTTTGGCGGTAGTCATAGCCTATTTGGTAATTCAGGGTCTTTTCCGCAGATAAGCCGGCATTGCCCAAAGTCGTGGGATCGCTGTAATAAAGTTCGGTAAAAGAAGGTATGCGCATGCTCCTGGAGATACCGACTTGCACTGCACTCTTTTGGGAGAGTGCATATTTAAGATTTAACGAGCCGGTATAGACCGGGTCAAACCCGTCAAAGTTATCCCGCCGGAAAGATAATCCCCCAGATAGTCCGTCACTAAAATCTTTGGCATCGTCGAGAAAGACGCTCTTATGGTTACGGTTGTGCTTGCCTAAATTCGTAGAATTAATGCGCTCCTCGCCGTATTCCAACCCCAGGCCCACCTTACCTAAGTAATGAATTTCTTTCTGGGCATAAATGTTCGGCGTAAAGATATCCGTGCGGTGATGATTCAGGTAGGTGGTGCGCACCTGCGTCTTATCCAAGATAAATTTATCGTAATGCCTGCGCCACAAGAAATTCGGCCTGAGGATTAAGCCTCCTTTATCCAGGTTAAAAGCGGTATTTAGTAGATAGGTCTTGGTCCATTCCTGAGAAGGATAATTGCTCCCCGGAGTATAAAAATCAAAAGCGCCAAACTCCTTTTCCTGATAGCCCCAGTTGAGATCAAAATCCCCGTCGGGCGTCTCCAGCAAAGAATTGAAAGTGGCGTTAAAATTCTTAAAATCCGTGTCTTCCCGGAACCCCCTGGATTCCTCATTCTCCAGGGACAATCTTACCCCCAGGTTATCTATCTTCTGGGTAACGCTAAAGAGCCCGCAAAAATTCTTATGCTGGCCTCCCTCTAACCTTAAGACCCTGCGGTTCTCCTTAGGTTTTTTCAAGAGGATATTTATTGCCCCGCCAATGGCATCCGGCCCGAAAACAGAGGAACTCACTCCCGGCATTACCTCTATCCTCTGGAAATCTTCAGAGGTGAGAGGGATATCGGAATTGTGATGGCCGGTCTGGGGGTCATTGATGCGCTGGCCGTCCAGCACGAGCAAGACCCCCTGGAAGGCCGAGCCGCGTAAAGAAAAATCCGTCTGGATGCCGCCTTGGGGAGAACGGCTCTGTAAATCTAGCGGCAAAAAACTTAAAGCCTCAACAGGAGAACTAAAAGGGAGCACTTTTAAGGTGGCGGGCTCTAAGGAATAGGTATCAGAAAGGTGGACTTTGCTTTTACTGATAACAATGGGCTCTAACTCTAGGGCCTTCTTTTCATCCGCAAAGGCCGGTCTTAAATACCCTAAGATGATAATGATAAAAAACAAACCGCAGCGCCTTGTGTTCCGCATGCGGTTATTATAACCACTGAAGATTAATTGTCAACTCAAAAAATATTTTTAGTTTACATTATCTACAGTGCAGCACATCTCCGGCACTGACCTTTTGCGTCAGGCCGGAATCCTTGCGCACCAATAACCCTCCGTCAAGGTCAATATCTACTGCCTGGCCTTCGCAATGCGCCTGATGCGAGATAACCTTTACCCTCCTGCCCAGGGTGATGTTGTATTTGCGCCATTTCTCGATCACGGGATGCGCGCCCTTTTTTCCAAAGACAGAATAATTCGCCTCTATCCTACCCAGTATCCCCTGCAGTAATTCTATGCGATTTATCTCTCGGCCTTGTTCCTCTTTTAAGGAGGTGGCTGTACTCATCAAATTTTTCTTATCGTTATTTACGTTTAAGCCCACTCCCATGACGATAAAACGCACCTCGTCCATCTCCGCATTTAATTCGGTTAATATCCCGCCTAATTTTTTATTATGGAGCAGTATATCATTGGGCCACTTTATCCGGATATCTAATCCCGCGGTTTCTTTTACCGCCTCGCAGATACTCACCGCAGAAAGCAGGGTCAATATCGGCGCCTGGCTAGGTAGGACTTTGGGCCTGAGGATCAGAGAAAAATATATGCCTTTATATTTAGGCGAAAGCCACCCCCTGCCTAACCTACCTCTGCCCCTGGTCTGGGATTCGCTGACCACCAGCGTCCCTTCGGCGGCATTTTTTAAACCCAGTTCGGTAGCGACATCCATAGTTGAGGTAACGCTATCGAAATAATAAATTTTTTTAGCGATAAATTTGGTATTGAGGTGGGCGGCTATTTCCGAAGCAAATAACCTATCCGGCAAGGATAAAAGCTGGTACCCCAAATGCGGCACAGCCACGATATCATAACCTAAGTCTTTTAATTCCTGGATATGTTTCCATAATCCCTGGCGGCTGATCCCTAAACGCTGGCTGATTTCTTCTCCGGAGACAAAGGTCTGCTTGCGCCTTAGGAAATCAATGATTTTTTCCTGCATTAAATGAGCCCATAACTTACGAACGCTGAAAGCGTGAGTAAGTTATTTGGGCGAATTTAATCCCGCCCTTTTGGACAGGTTATGCTTTGATTGCCTGCCTTGCCAAAAGGGCGGGATAAGTTCGGACATATAAGTTACGTCGCCTCTTATATTATAGCATGCTCCGTAACTTATGTCCTCACTTATTTCTTATCGTAAAGGGGAGACATCGAGCGCAATTTGTCGACGATGGGGGGAAGTTTCTCCAAGAGATAATCTATATCCTCTTTTTTAGTCCACCTGCCGATAGTAATCCGTAGCGACCCGTGGGCCATCTCATGTGCCAGGCCGATGGCTAGTAATACGTGCGAGGGCTCCAGAGACGTGGAGGTGCAGGCAGAACCTGTGGAAGCGGCAATCCCGACCAAGTCCAGATTGAGTAGGATGGATTCGCCTTCAATATATTTTATGGAAAAATTGACGTTATTGGGAAGTCTCAGAGTAGGATGGCCGTTCAGGCGGACCTCGGAGATCTTCTGCGGGATTTCCTTGATTAGTTTATCCCTTAAAGCAATCTGAAACTTCACCTCTGGCCCCATCTTGGCCGCGCACAGTTCTACGGCCTTGCCTAAACCGACAATCCCGCAAGTATTATGCGTGGAGGCGCGCCTGCCCCTTTCCTGGTCGCCGCCATGTAGGAATCTCGTCAAGCGCGTACCTTTTCTGACATACAGAGCACCCACGCCTTTAGGCCCGTAAAATTTATGGGCGGAAAGGGACAAGAGGTCAACATTTAAAGCGTTAACATCTACCGGGATATGTCCGACGGTCTGCACCGCATCTGTATGAAAATAAACCCCCCTTTCGCGGGTAATCTTTCCTATTTCGGCAATGGGTTGGATAGTCCCGATTTCATTATTGGCGTGCATCACCGAAACTAAAATAGTCTTATCGGTAATGGCCTTCTTTATATCGTCCGGGGAAACTAAACCCTCCTTATCCACTGGCACATAAGTAACTCTCAGGCCGCGTTTTTCCAGGAATTTGCATGTCTCGCCTACGGCATGATGTTCAATAGCGCTAGTAACAATATGGTTGCCTTTTTCCTGCAAGGCATAACTTACTCCGAAAATAGCCGTATTATCGGCCTCTGTGCCGCCGGAATTAAAAATTATCTCCTCGGGCTTTGCCCCTAAAAAATTAGCCAATTTTTCGCGGGCATCTTCAATACCCTTTTTTGCCTCCTGGCCTTCGGTATGGATGCTGGAGGGATTGCCGAATTTTTCAAATAAATATGGCCGCATGGCCTGGGTGACTTCCGGGTCGGTGGGCGCAGTTGCGGCATAATCTAAATATATCCTCTTCATCTCTTGATCACCTCATTTAAACTACCGGTGCGGTAACCTGCTAAATCTACGGTGATATAATTATAACCCAAACCTCTTAATTTTGCTACCACAGAATCGCGCTGCTTAATCAGGCGTGGGATATCCTCCTGGGATACTTCTATGCGGCAGAGGCCGTTGTAATGGCGCAGGCGCACCTGCTGAAAGCCGATTTTACGCAAGAAATTCTCTGCCTCATCTATCTTCTTTAATAAACGCGGCGTAATCCTTACGCCATAAGGAATTCTTGAGGCCAGACACGCCAGAGAGGGCTTATTCCAGGTATCTAAGCCTAAATTTTTGCTTAACGTACGGATATCCGACTTGGTTAAACCTGCTTCCTCTAGCGGGGAACGTATTTTTAGTTCTCTTTTCGCTTTCGCCCCGGGTCGGAAATCTGATCTATCGGAAATATTGCTGGCATCTAATACGAAATTCAAGTTTTCTCTACGCGCAATATCTTTTAATTCCTTAAAGAGTTCGCTCTTGCAGAAATAACAGCGGTTGACGGGATTAGAAATAAATTTTTTGTTTTTTAATTCGCCCGTCTTGATGACCTTGTGCCTGAGGCCAAGACCTTCGGCCGTCTTTCCAGCCAATAACAATTCTTCTTTGGGATAAGTTGCCGAAATGGCAGTAACGGCAAGGATTTTATTTTTGGGTAAAACTTCTGCCGTAACTTTTAAGAGCAGGGTACTATCCACTCCGCCGGAAAAAGCGACTAAAACAGAATCCATCGCCTTTAATATTTTTTTTAGTTTCACTAATTTTCCCATTCTCAGAAATGTACTTCCATGGCGCGGGTAGGACAGACCTTCACGCAGAGTTCGCAGGCAATACATTTATTATCGTAAAAATGCACCTTGCGCGTAATGGGGTCAACGGCCAAGGCGCCGGTAGGACATATCGGCACGCACACCCCGCAGTCCGTGCATTTGGCCTCGTTACGGATCACATCCTGGCTTAAAGGCTGAATTTTCACGCCTACGGACTGCAGATATTCCACGCCCTGAGCAAAATTTTCTTTCTTGCCCGAAAGCTCCAAAACCATCAGGCCTTCTTCCTGCGGTGTAACATAGGCCTTCAGGATATTGAACTGCAAGTCAAAATCCTTGACCAGTTTATAGACGATGGGTTGATCTACCAGGCGATGGGGAAAATGCAAAACAATTCTTTTGTGCACCATGCTTCCTCCGCTTATTTATTAGAATACTACACTGGGAGTAGCCTGTAAAGCGAATTTAACTTATCGGTCTCTCCTTCAGCATCTTGAAGGTATATCCGGACTCTGCGCCTGGTAAAGGGGCTACGGGTTCAGTCAAGAGGAAATCGCCTTTTTTAATCCAGGATTTTAGTTCTTCAGAGATCTCGCGGGCCTTGGCATAACTGGAGAGATTGCCCGTGGGGATGCTTTTACCTTGCACCGTGATCTTGCCGGATTTTAATTGGGCATAATTTGCCTCAGCCAGAGAACCCGGCAGACATTGCGGATAACTGGCGCCATAATCCACTACCTGGGCATAGATATCTTCGTCCTTAATCGCCGCATATTTGAGAATTTCCTCATCTAATATAGGTATGGGCACGCCAATGCCTACGGTTAAGGTCACGCCATAACCGAGCATGCTGGTACCCACTAGCCATTCCGGCTGCATCTGTTTTAAATCGCCGATTACCGCGATAGTGCCTGCCGGCGCCTGCGGCACGCCGTTATCCTTTCTTTTCACAGTAGGATTATGCTGGGTGCCCTGCCAGGCCACGTAGCCGACTCCTCCGCCTAAGAATATCTTGGTGCCGATACCGATGGTCTTATAATGCGGGTCCTTTAAAAGCGGGGAGAGTTGGCCTGCGGAACAATAATTGGCATTGCCCAAGCCCGGCTTTAAGACGCCCATATAGGTATAGATTATCTTATCCGAAAGGTTCACCGCCACGTTATAGTTCTGATAGCAGTTGCGGATATTAAATAACACTGCTTCATTTAAATCTTTGATATTAATCAAGGTCTGAAGCTTCTTGCGCGGGTAACAATCCGTTCCGTAAGCAGTGGCCTCTAACCGAACGTCCTTGCCGGCGACGAGCTCGTTGATGACATGGGCTCCGCCGTATTTAAACTCGCCGGGGAAAATCTTATTGCGCGGGTCGTCGTCGGGGATAGCGGTTGCGCCCAGGTATATGTCCACTGCGGCGAAACCAGTATAAACCGGCACGTCATTCAGTTTGCAGGTGCCTCCACCTAATTTTATCCGCGGTTTGGAATGACCGATATTAAAATATGCCCCTGATGAGCACATCGGGCCAAAGGTGCCGGTAGTGACCACATCCACTTCCTCGCTTACCTTTTTAGTGCCCTTCTTAGCCACCAGGTCAATTACCTCTTCGGCAGTGACTACGACCACTTCGCCCTTTTTTATCTTGGCATTAATCTCTTTGATAGTCCTCATGGGGTACCTCCCTAACCTTTTAAATAGCAATAACCTCTTTTACCTGCGGGACGTCCTGTTTGATGATTCTCTCAATACCCATCTTTAAGGTCAGGGAGCTCATCGGACAGCCTCCGCAAGTGCCGGTAAGTTTTAGTTTGACTACGCCGTCTGGACTGACATCCACCAACTCCACGTTTCCGCCGTCAGCGACAAGCATGGGCCGAATTTTCTCAAGAGCCTTTTCCACTAATTCTTTCATCATCATCCTCCTATTCGGCAAATAATTCTGCGCTCAGATACCTCTCGCCAGTATCCGGCAATATTACTACCACTAGTTTGCCTTTATTCTCTTTCCTGCGGGCAACTTCCAGGGCCGCAAAAACGGCTGCACCAGATGAGATACCTGCCAAAATCCCCTCTTCTTTGGCGAGTCGCCTGGCGGTATTTATGGCATCGTCATTGGCTACCTGGATTATTTCATCAATAATTTTGATATTTACAACATCAGGAACAAATCCTGCGCCGATTCCCTGAATTTTATGCGGACCGGCTTTACCTCCGGAAAGGACCGGAGAATCCTTGGGCTCCACCGCAATTGCCCGAAAG
>CAZKSS010000038.1:0-11281 GCA_964555545.1 uncultured Planctomycetales bacterium | reverse complement strand
TACAACTTACGTCGTTTCACTCCGTAAGTTGTCTGCTCATTAAAAAGGAGTAGCGCGATGAAGATTATGGATTTTCTGTCAAAGAAGGCGATCGTCATGGATATCAAGTCCACAAAAAAGGAAGAGGTAATCAAGGAATTAGTGGATGCCCTGATTAATGCCGGCGATATCGAAAAACGCAACCGCAATAAACTCGTGGAGGCACTGATGGCCAGGGAGGCCTTAGGCTCGACTGCCATTGGTCAGGGTATCGCCATACCGCATGCCAAGTCAGACTGCGTTGAAAAATTAATTGCCGCCTTCGGCATCTCCAAGAAAGGCGTAGACTTTGATTCCCTGGATGGCGAACCCGCCCACATCTTCTTTTTGCTGGTAGCGCCTCAGGATTCTGCCGGGCCGCATCTAAAGGCCTTGGCGCGCATCTCACGGCTCTTAAAAGACAAATATTTCCGCGATAGTTTACGCAATTCCGAGGATGATAAGGCCGTGGTAAAAATAATCACTCAGGAAGACGAAAAGAAAATTTAGGCAATTAGAATTAGGCAGCATAATGATGCAGAAGAAAATCCAAGAGATCTTTAAATGGTTATATCCGGGCATCGGCATCAAGCGCTGGATCGGCCTGGCTACCCTGGGCGTCGTCTTAGTGGTCATCGGCTCAAGCAGCCTGCAGGCCGACGAATTTTCGGTAATCAAGGCACTGGATTTAATTACCATAATCTCGGGCATTATAATTTTAATTTTAAGTATCAAGAATATGATGCGGTCTTTTCTTACCGCATTTATGCCTTCTTCCAAAGGCACAGAATTAGTTGACATTTTATACCAGAGGAAACAACTGGGCCGCGGCCCTAAGATCGTGACCATCGGCGGCGGCACAGGGTTATCCGTGCTCTTGACCGGTCTGAAGGACTACACTTCTAATATTACTGCCATAGTCACGGTTGCCGACGACGGAGGTTCTTCCGGGAGGTTGCGTCAGGAGTTTGACATATTGCCGCCGGGGGATATCCGCAACTGTTTAGTGGCGCTGGCAGATGCGCCGACGCTGATGCGGGATTTATTCCAGTTTCGTTTTGGCAAGGACTCGGAATTTTCCGGGCATAATTTCGGCAATCTTTTTATCACGGTAATGACCAGATTGACCGGAGATTTTGAAAAGGCGATTAAGGAGACGAGTAAGGTTTTGGCTTTGCGTGGACAGGTTATTCCTTCGACCCTGGATAACGTAGTCCTGGTTGCCCAACACAAGAACGGTTCGGTTACCGAAGGAGAAAACAATATCCCCAAGGCGCATTTACCCATAGATAGCGTCAGCCTCAAGCCGCAGGCATCGCAGGGGACGCCCGAGGCATTAAGGGCGATTGCCGAGGCGCGGATTATTATTTTAGGGCCGGGGTCGCTTTATACCAGCATCATCCCGAATCTTTTGATTAAGGAGATCAGCGATAAAATTGCGGCTTCCAATGCCATCAAGGTCTACGTCTGCAATGTGATGACCCAGCCCGGTGAGACAGACGGGTTCAGTGCCGCTGACCACGTCAGGGCCCTCCTGGCCCATAGCCATCCGCGGATTATGGATTATTGCATCGTCAATACCGGAGAGATGCCCAAAGATGCGCTCCTGCGTTACGAACAGCAGGGTTCATATCCAGTTATCAGCGACAGAAAAAATATAGAGAATATGGGTTATCGGGTGATTGAAGAAGATGCTGTAGTCAGTGACGACGTCATCAGGCACGATCCGGCGAAACTCGCCAAGATTATTTTAGGATTGATTGAGGAGATTTAGGTAATCGAGAGCATGGGGCTAGTAAAGAAAAAATTAGTCGTAAAGAATAAGCAGGGATTGCATGCGCGGCCGGCAGCCTTATTCGTGCAGGTGGCCAATAAATTTGATGCCCGCATTACCGTCAGGCGTGACGCCGAAGAGGTCAACGGTAAATCTATCATGGGTATCTTGATGCTGGGTGCCGAAAAGGGAAGTACCATTATCATCGAGGCCGAGGGCGATGATGCGCACCTCGCCGTCGGTGAATTGGAAAAGATCGTCAATACTGAGGAATAATTATGATGCAATTAAAAGGCATAGCCGCGGCAGGTGGGATAAGCATAGGCCCGGCGCATAAATTAGGCAAAGAAGAATTTGTCATCCCCAGACAAGAGATCCGCGAGGCCGAAATTTCCGTCCAGATACAACTTTTTGAAGAAGTCCTGATCAAGACCCGCAGGGAAATTATCGACCTGCAAAAGAGGATTGCTAGTGATATGGGGCAGGAGGAGGCGGAAATCTTTGATGCGCATCTCTTGGTCCTGGAAGACCGCATGCTCATCGAGGAGGTTATCTCCCGGCTGAAAAAAGAAAAGTTGAACGTGGCCTATATTTTCTCGGAGGTTCTGAAAAAATATATCAGCGTGTTTTCTAAAATCGAGGATGAGTATCTGAAAGAGCGCATCGCCGATATCAATGATGTAGGCAAGAGAATTTTGCGCAATCTTTTAGGCAAAGAACGCAAGGGTTTTAGCGATCTGCAGGAAAGGGTGATTATCGTGGCGCACGACCTGGCCCCTTCGGATACCGCAGCCATGCATAAAAAAAATATTTCCGGCTTTGTCACGGATATCGGCGGCAAGACCTCCCATACCGCAATTATGGCCAAGTCTTTAGAGATCCCTGCGGTGGTCGGCGTGGAGGAGGCCACCTCCAAGATTAATGCCGGGGACATCCTGATCGTCGACGGCGCTATGGGTATGGTGATCGTAAATCCCGACGCCGAGACCTTAAGGACCTATCAGGGAGAGGAACTCAAACTCAAGGATATTGCCGAGAGGTTTTCTTTGGTCAAGGATTTGCCTGCAGTCACCTTAGACGGCAAGGTGGTGGCGATAAACGCCAACATAGAATTACCGGATGAAGTCCCGGCAGTCAAAGAGCACGGGGGCGAGGGGATCGGGCTTTACCGCACCGAGTTTTTCTATATGAACCGGGATGACCTTCCCACGGAAGAAGAGCATTACCAGGCCTATAAATACGTGGCGGAAGAGATGAAGTCGCATCCGGTCATTATCCGTACCTTAGACTTAGGCGGAGATAAGTTTTTGTCACAGGTAGAGATACCGCGCGAGATCCGGCCTTTCCTGGGATGGCGCGCGATCAGGTTTTGTCTGGCGCAGCCGGAGATGTTTAAGGTGCAATTGAGGGCAATACTGAGGGCCTCGGTGCACGGAAAATTAAAGTTGATGTATCCGATGATTTCCGGGATTGAGGAGCTCCAGCAGGCCAACAATGTATTGCGCGACGTGAAAGAAGAATTAAAAAATAAGGGCGTGGCCTTTGACCCTGATATTGAAGTCGGGGCGATGATGGAGGTGCCTTCGGCAGCGATGACCGCGGATATCTTAGCGCGGGAGGTAGATTTCTTCAGCATTGGTACCAACGATTTAATCCAATATTCCATTGCCGTGGACAGGACTAATGAAAAAGTGGCTTACCTATATGAGCCTGCGCATCCTGCGGTGCTGCGCATGGTCAAGAATATCATTGAGTCTGCGCACGATGCCGGGATCTGGGTGGGGATGTGCGGAGAAATGGCGGGCGAGCCGAATATGGCCTTGATGCTTCTGGGGTTGGGCTTAGATGAGTTTAGTATGCCGGCGCAGGTAATCCCTAAAGTAAAATACATCATCCGTTCGGTGACTATGAAACAGGTGAAGAGTATCGCCCTGGAGGCGCTTAGACTTACCACAGGAAAAGAGGTTGAGGAATTCACCGAGGCAAAGTTAAGGGAGATTATAAAATAAATTCAAAATGGCAAAAATAAAACTAGATCTAAAAAGCATAAAGGCAATCGACAAATCTGGTATGTTAGATTTGTTATGGGATTTCCCTCTGCAGGGTGAGGCTGCGATTGATTTAGCGGCGAAGGCGAAAATACTATTCCAGAAACGCGATTTTAATAAGATTGTCTTTGCCGGATTAGGCGGTTCGGCCATCGGTGCAGATTTAGTCAGGTCGTATTTATATTTTGAGAGTAAGATACCGATTACGGTTTTGCGGGAATACCAGTTACCGGCATACGTGGATAATTCCACTCTGGTTTTTATCTCCAGTTACTCCGGCAATACCGAAGAGACGCTCTCTAGTTTCGCCGAGGCCAAGAAGAGAGGCGCTGCGATTATCTGTATATCTTCAGACGGCAAGGTAAAAGAAGAGGCGCAGAAAGACAATTTTACCTTCCTGGAAATACCCAGCGGCCTGCCTCCCAGATGTTCTCTGGGATATTTAAGTTTAGTTCCTTTGTGCCTATTGGCAAAATTTGGCCTGGCTGCTGACCCAGAGCCGTTTATCCGTCAGATGGCGGGCGTTTTGGAAGAATTACGTAATAAAAACCTGAAAGTCCAGGTAGGCCAGAAGGATAATCTAGCCAAGGCCATTGCCTGGAAACTATTTAATAAATTCGCCGTGATTTACTCCAGTTCCATACACTTTGATGTCTGCGCCACGCGTCTGCGGGGCCAACTTGCGGAGAATGCCAAGGCCCTGGCCTCAGCCCATCTTTTTCCGGAGATGAACCATAATGAGATTGTCGGCTGGCAGAATCCAAAAAAGTTATTTAAAAATTTTCTGGTAGTGATGTTAAGGGATAATAAAATGCACCCCAGGGTTTCTTTGCGTATGGAGATCACGCGGGATATCCTTAAAAACGAAGGTGTCGAGGTTCTGGAAGTCTGGTCGCGCGGGGAAGGACTCTTAAGCAGGATTTTCTCGCTTATTTATATCGGAGATTTTATCTCTTATTACTTGAGCATAATTTACGGTATTGACCCCACGCCGGTAGAGAGGGTAACGTACCTAAAAAACAGATTAGCGGAACAAAAATAGATGAAGGCGCTAATTCTGGCGGCAGGTTATGCCACGCGGATGTATCCCATCACCAAAGTATATCCCAAGCCGCTTTTATTGGTTAAACGCAGGCCGATCATTAACTATATCATCGATAAACTGCAGAAGTTAGATGCACTTGATGAGATTATCGTGGTCACCAACAGCAAATTCATCCTGCGCTTTAAAAAATGGGCGAGGGGGCTGGAATCTAGAAAACCTATAACCCTGGTGGATGATTTGACCCATACCAATAGCGACCGGCGCGGGGCAGTCGGGGATATGGACTTTGCCATCACTAAATTGCGTCTCCACGATGATTTGTTGGTTATCGGCGGGGATAACCTTTTTGACGGGGGACTAAAAGATTTTCTGGATTTTGCTGAAAGCGCAGGTTTTCCTCCAGTGGTTGGGACTTACGACGTCAAGGATCTTTCCGCCGCCAGTAAATACGGAGTAGTCAGGATAAACCAAAAGCGGCAGATAGTGGATTTTAAGGAAAAGCCCAAGGACCCTCAGTCTACACTGGCGGCGATGTGTTTGTATTATTTCCCCAAGAAGACCTTGGGGTTCATCAAAGAGTATTTAAATCACAGACACCAGATGCAGGATGCCACGGGATTTTATATTGATTGGCTGAGAAAAAAAATACCGGTTTACGCATTTACCTTCGGCGGCAGGTGGTATGATATAGGCGACCGCTATTTTTATCACCAGGCAAAAGAGAAGTTCAATAAAGTTTAAGGAGGAAACCAAGCATGGCAGCGCGCAAGCATTTCTTCACCTCTGAGTCGGTTGGCGAGGGCCATCCGGATAAAGTCTGCGACCAGATTTCCGATGCGGTCTTAGACGATGTCTTAAGGCAAGACCCTTACGGCAGGGTGGCCTGTGAAACATACGTGACCATGGGTCTCTTGATTGTCGGCGGAGAGATTACTACTACCGGCTTCGTAGATGTGCACAACCTTACCCGCAACGTATTAAAAGAAATAGGCTATACCCATCCCAGATACGGTTTTGATTACCACACCTGCGCGGTAATCAATACCATTCATAGTCAGTCCCCGGATATTGCCCAGGGCGTAAATAAAGGCGGGGCAGGAGACCAGGGTTTTATGGTGGGCTATGCCTGCCGCGAGACCCCGGAATTGATGCCTCTGCCGATAATGCTGGCGCATAAATTAGTGCGGCGGACTGCCGAGGTGCGCCGCAAGGGCATCTTGAAATACTTAGGGCCTGACTGTAAATCGCAGGTGACCGTGGAATATCACGACGGGCATCCCAAGAGAGTGGATTGTTGCGTTTTGGCTTGTCAGCATACAGAAGAGATACTGGATGCCAGCAAAGATAGAATTACCAAAAAGGCGCGTCAGGAATTAATCGAGGTCATTGCCAGGCCTGTGCTTAAAGAATATCTGGATAGGAATACCAAATACTACATTAACGAGACCGGTAAGTTTGTGATCGGCGGGCCGCAGTCGGATACAGGCATGACCGGAAGAAAGATCGTGGTGGATACCTACGGGGGAACTGCTGCGCCGGGCGGAGGCGCTTTTTCCGGCAAGGACCCCACCAAGGTTGACCGCTCTGCTGCTTATATGGTCAGATACATTGCCAAGAATATCGTGGCTGCGGGTTTGAGCGATAAATGCCTGATCCACGTGGCTTATGTCATCGGCAGGGCAGACCCTTTGGCCATCATGGTGGATACCTTTGGCACGGGAAAACTGAACGAAGCCCAATTTATAAAACTCATCCGCGAAAATTTTGACCTTACCCCTCAAGGCATGATCAAGACCTTGGACCTCCTGCGGCCGATTTACAAAAAGACCGCCTGTTACGGGCATTTCGGACGCACAGAGCCGGAATTTTCCTGGGAGAGCACGGATAGGGCCGCGGCTTTGAAGAAGCAGGCAGCGAGATTGTAGATCAAAAATAAAAAACCAAATATCAAAAACACATATTAAAAACGCAAAAATGTCTAACCCCTTAAATTTTTACATTTTTGGTATGTATATTTGATTTTTTATATTTTATATTTGGTTTTATTCGGAGGGTTTATAATGAAATACGATATTAAGGATTTAAAATTAGCAACCAAGGGTGCGTTAAGGATAGAATGGGCGCGCAATAATATGCCGGTCCTGGGGCTGATCCACGAACGCTTCGCCCGAGAAAAACCCTTAAAGGGTATGAGACTTGCGGCGTGCCTGCACGTGACTACAGAAACAGGCGTATTGATGGAAGTTTTAAAGGCAGGTGGAGCAGAGGTGTACGTCTGCGCCTCCAATCCTTTATCTACCCAAGACGACGTGGCTGCCTCTTTGGTCAAAGACCTGAAAATCAGCGTCTGGGCCATAAAAGGAGAGGATACCAAGACTTATTACCAGCATATCAAAGCGGTATTAGCACATCAGCCTGAGATTACCATGGATGACGGCGCGGATTTAGTCAGCACCATCCATCAGCGGCCGGCGGCTCAGCACGGTAATATTATCGGTGGTACTGAAGAAACGACCACTGGGGTAATCAGGCTGAGGGCTCTGGCGCATCAGGGTAAACTGCGTTATCCTATTATTGCGGTGAATGACGCGGCCACCAAACACTTGTTTGATAATCGCTACGGCACGGGCCAGTCCACCATTGACGGCATCATCCGGGCCACGAATAAATTATTGGCCGGCACGAATTTTGTGGTCTGCGGTTATGGCTGGTGCGCGCGGGGCGTGGCCATGCGCGCCAGGGGCATGGGTGCGAAAGTAATCGTGGCGGAGGTAGATCCCCTAAGGGCATTAGAGGCAACCATGGACGGCTATGCTGTAATGCCCATAAAGACCGCGGCAAAAATTGGAGATATTTTTGTGACCGCTACTGGTGATACAAAAATAATCCGCAAGGAGCATTTTCTTTTAATGAAAGATGGCGCAATCGTGGCCAATACTGGCCACTTTAACGTAGAAATAGACATCCCGGCGCTAGAGAGCCTAAGCCGGAAGAGGAGGCGCATCCGGGAATTTAACGACGAGTATATATTAAAGAATGACCGCAAGATTTATCTTTTGGGCGAAGGACGGCTGATCAATCTGGCTGCGGCCGAAGGCCATCCGGCGCAGGTGATGGACATGTCCTTTGCCAACCAGGCCTTGAGCGCGGAATACCTGGCCAAATGCCGCCGGCAGTTAAAGAAAGACGTCTATAAGGTCCCGGTTGAGATAGACGAGAAAATCGCCTTTCTGAAACTGAAGTCCATGGGTATTAAGATAGATATCTTGACTCCGGAACAGAAAAAATATCTTTCCAGTTGGGAGATGGGGACGTGATCAAGCGCATTGCCGTAGCCACTACCGGCGGAGATGCACCGGGAATGAACCCGGCCATCCGCGCGGTAGTGCGCACTGCCTTAAGTAAAAAATTAGAGGTGTTCGGGATATTCCGCGGGTGGTGGGGTCTGATTAACGAAGAACTTAAGGCCCTTGACCACCGTTCGGTTTCCGGGATTATCAACCAGGGCGGTACGATTTTAAAGACCGCACGCTGCCAGGAATTTTTTACTCCCGAAGGGCAGGAGCGCGCTTACCAGACGCTCAAGAAGAACGCTATCGACGGCATGATAGTGATTGGAGGAAACGGCAGTTTTACCGGCGCGCATCAGCTCTATCAGAAATATAAATTCCCCTGTATCGGCGTGCCCGCATCCATAGATAACGACCTTAACGGCATCGACGTCACTATCGGCTCGGATACCGCAATCAATACTGCCCTCAGCGCTATTGATAATATCCGCGACACCGCAACTTCCTTGGAGCGCATCTTTGTGGTGGAGGTGATGGGCCGGGATTGCGGGTTCATCGCCTTGGCCGTGGCTTTGGCCGGCGGCTGCGAAGACGTAATTATCCCGGAGAAAAAATATGACCTCACCAGGGTCTGTGAGGATATCGTGCAAGGTAATTTACGGGGTAAGGCCAGTTGGATTATCGTCGTGGCCGAAGGCGCAGGCTCGGCCGTGGATATTGCCAAGAGGATAAAGGAGATTACTGGTCTGGAAACCCGGGCCGTAGTCTTAGGTCATGTGCAGAGGGGCGGCCGGCCTACGGCTTTCAGCCGTGACTTGGCCTTAAAGCTCGGCCAGGCAGCAGTGGAGCATCTGCTAAACGGAAAAACTGATAAAGCCGTAGTCCTGCATTGCGGCAGAGTCAATACACTAGATTTTGAAAACGCCATCAAGAAAAAAGAATTGGATGTGGATACTTGGTATAATTTACTGAAATCCTTAAGTTAGGAAGGAGAGACAGGTAATGGGAAGAAGACCGCTGGATATCCAGAATTTCGCTCTGGAATTAATCATGAGCGATGATACCGCCTTAAAAAATAAACTCAGCAAAAAAATTTGGAATATCGCTTATAAAAAGGGGATTTATCCTTCCAGCATTCATCAGTTTTATCTCGCCCGCGGCAGAGGGGAATTCAGCGGTTTCACCGTCCCGGCGATAAATTTAAGAAGCATGGCCTATGACCTGGCCCGCGCAATTTTGCGGGTGGCCAAGAGGAATAATTCCGGGGCGTTTATTTTTGAGATTGCCAAGTCCGAGATGGGTTATACTGCGCAAAGCCCCAGAGAATACGCAAGCGTAGTTTTGGCTGCGGCCATAAAAGAGGGCTATCAGGGGCCGGTATTTATCCAGGGCGACCATTTTCAGGCCAACGCCCAGAAATTTAAGGAGAATCCGGAAAAAGAAATCGACGGCCTGAAGGCCCTGATCGTGGATGCGCTGGATGGCGGTTTCTATAATATTGATATTGATTCCTCGACGCTGGTGGATTTATCTAAACCCACAATTAAAAAACAGCAGGAATTAAATTACGAGGTCTGCGCAAAATTAACCCAGTTTATTCGTCAGGTTCAGCCGCGCGGCGTGGAGGTCTCCGTAGGCGGAGAGATCGGCGAGGTGGGACATCAGAATTCCACCCCCGAAGACTTGCACGCCTTTATGTCCGGTTTTAAGGAGAGATTGCGCAAGGGGCGCACCGGCATCAGTAAAATCAGCGTGCAGACCGGGACTTCCCACGGCGGCGTGGTTTTACCCGACGGGACCATTGCCCAGGTGAAATTAGATTTCGCCGTCTTAAAGACGCTATCCGAGATTGCCCGACGGGAATACGGCCTGGCCGGCGCGGTGCAGCACGGCGCATCTACCCTACCGCTAGAGGCCTTCCATAAGTTTCCGGAGATGGAGACCGCAGAGGTGCATCTGGCCACGGAATTTCAGAATATGATTTACGAGAGCAAGCATTTTCCCGTGGAATTAAGGACCAAGATTTATGATTGGCTTAAAATAAACGCGGCCTCGGAAAGGAAAGAAGGCCAGACCGAAGAGCAATTTATTTACCAGACGCGCAAAAAGGCATTAGGTCCGTTTAAAAAAGAGATTATGGGTTTGTCTGAAGAGACGCGCGAGGCCATTACCCGGGACATCGAAGAAAGGTTTGAATTTTTATTTAAACAATTAAATACAGTGAATAATAAACACCTGGTCGATAAATATGTCACTTTAAAACGGGTGATTATCCGCAAGCGCCAAGAGAAACAGGAAGTGGTGCATGATGCAGAAGGAGCAGATTAAATGCGCTCAGATAAAATTAAGAAAGGGATAGAAAGGATTCCGCACCGCGCGCTTTTGCATGCCACGGGTTTAGGCAGAAAAGATTTATCCAGGCCGTTTATCGGCGTGGCTACTTCTTTTACCGACTTGATTCCCGGCCATATCGGCATGCGCGACCTGGAGCGCTATATTGAACGGGGCATCTGTTATGGCGGCGGCGTGCCCTTTTTCTTCGGCGTGCCGGGGATTTGCGACGGTCTGGCCATGGGTCATTTAGGGATGTGTTATCCCTTGCCCCTGCGCGAGATTGTGGCCGATACTATTGAAACGGTTTGTAATGCCCATAGCCTTGACGGGATTGTCTGTCTGACTAACTGCGACAAGATTACTCCGGGCATGCTCATGGGTGTGGCGCGCCTGAATATCCCAGCGATTATCGTGACTGCCGGACCGATGCTCTCCGGAAGATTCCGCCAGAGAAAACTTGCCTTTGTGCACGATACCTTTGAGGCCGTGGCCAAAGCAAAAAAGGGAGAAATCTCGCCCGAAGATTTGACCTGCCTGGAAATAGAGGCCTGCCCCGGCGCAGGCTCCTGTCAGGGTTTATATACGGCAAACACCATGGCCTGCATTACCGAAACCTTAGGCATGTCTTTGCCAGGCTGCGCCACGGCCTTGGCTGTTTCCGCAAAAAAACGCAGGCTTGCCCAAGCCAGCGGCGAACGCATTGTGGAACTGGTGAAGAAAAATATTACGCCTTTAAAGATTATAGATCAGAAGTCCCTGGAGAACGCTATTG
>CAZKSS010000037.1:0-12165 GCA_964555545.1 uncultured Planctomycetales bacterium | reverse complement strand
CAAAAACACATACTAAAAACCAAAAATATTTTTTATTTTTGGTTTGTATATTTGATATTTTATATTTGATATTTGATATTTTCATTTTTTATTTTTCTTCTTATGGTTTAAATCTGGCTTCTTCCAGAATTCCCTGATGACATAATAGGCCTTGCGCGGGATACGTTTGTCTAGACCCAATTCTTTTTCTGGAGATAAAGCCACGATGCCGAACCACTCCTCATTCATATTTTTGTTTTCCGGGGCTTTAATATCAAAATAATAACTGCCGTTAGACCAATTAGAGGCGGTATCGTGCACCTTCCAGCCCTCAGGGTTATCCGGCTCGTGCTTCCACCATTCATCCGTCCATTCAAACATCGTTCCGCCCAGACAATTTCCCTCTCCGTCTTTATTAGCCGCTAGGTTCTGATAAATCTGCCGCCACTGCGACTCTAAGAAAAAGGCCTGCATATTCTGGTCTTCCTTATTCAGATAGGCGTCGTAGGCATCTGCCCCGAATTCCGACAAGAGAATGGGCTTATCAAAGGTGGCCTTCAGGGACCTAAAAAGATTTCCCAAGGTCTTACCGCGATAGATAATGCAGGCCACCAGGTCTACGTCCGGCGCGAATTTATTGGCGTATTCCAGGCCGATTAATTCACCGTTACCCAAGGCTACCGGATGTTCGCGGTCAATCTGGTGTATCTCTTTAGTCAGTTCGTCTACAAAACTATAATATATCTTGGCGCGCATGGCCTTTTGTTTCTGCGGGTCAGGCTCCTTGTCTATTTCATCCGTGGACCAGGCATTAATCTGTCCCCCGAAGGAATAATTATTTTCATTACCTAAGATCCACATCAAAATCCCCGGCTCATCCTTATAATTGTTGACCATCTCCAATACCTCTTTTTTAATTCTCTCGCGGAAATCTTGATCGCCGTAAAGCGGGCAGGGATAATTCCAAAATCCCAGCCAGTGCCCTAAAATCGTGCGGATACCGTAAAGGTTATACAAATCCCGGATCACCTGTTTTACCTCCTGGACATCCTCATGGCCTTCATATAACCTAATAGTATTTATTCCCATCTCCTGCATCAGTTTGCCGTCCACGAGCCAGGGTTTATGGGGGTCAGACCACCAATCGTATTCGTGATTTTCTCCGATGGGGATAGGGTTATAGCAGACGCCTTTGACGATATAGGGCTTGCCCTCAACAATTAAACGGTACCGGCTGTTTTTTAATTTCTGGATATAGACCTTGGCCTTGGGTCTACTTGCCATACCTGTAACCAAAGATAGGCACAAAAGAAGAATAGGGACGGTTCTCAAAACAAAGCGAGAAGTGTCCCCTCCGGGGACACTTCTCCGATTGGGTCCAGAACCGTCCCTAAGATTTTTACTCGTACTTAATCTCATCCAGATAGAACGTTGCGCCGTCGGGATTGACGTCAATATTGGTTGCCCAGCAAAAACCGCCGATGATGTAGGACATATCCTTGCCCTTCAGGTCAATCGTATACTGGGTCCATTCTTTATTCAGGATTACCGGGCCGATAGTGGCGGTATCCGAATCAGAGTATTCGCCCATAATCCCGCCGACCTTGAATTCTTCAATGCGCTCGCCGCCTTTTTCTCCGCGCGCCCAGAAAGTCAGTTTGGTGGCCTTGGAGAGGTCGAAGCCGGCATCTACTGTCCCCCAGTTGTTAGCGGGGTTTTGCCAATAGATACCTGCCCAGCGTGCGCCTTGCGCGGCCTTGCCGTTGTAGATAATTTTTATGCAGGTATCGCCTAAGTAGGGGTCTTCTTTCGAGGCAGCGTCGTATTTTATGTCGCCCCAATCGCCCATCCAGCCCGAGGGGATAAAATGATTATTGATGGATGAACGGTCAGCAAAGACATAAAAGGGCATACTCTCCTGTTTGCGGCCTTCGGGCTTGAGGTTCACGTCGGCTGCGTAGGTGATATCGTCAAGATAGAAGGTACAGCCCTCAGGATTTAAATCCGCAGTGGTCACCCAGCCAAAACCTCCGTTAATATAGGAAAGGTCTTTGCCGGCGAGGTTAATGGTGTACTCCTTCCAGGTGTCGGTTAACTCAATGGGCCCCATTTCTACGCTGGCGCTATCCGGGTAAGTCCCTTTGATGCCGCCGACCATGACCTTCTGGATGACCTCTCCGCCTTTTGCCCCGCGCGCCCAGAAAGTCAGTTTGGTGATGCCAGTCAAGTCAAAACCGCCTTTCTTATTCCCCCAGTTATTCGCCGGGTTCTGCCAATACACGCCTGCCCAACCCCGGTCTTGAGATTTCTTGGCGGAGTAACTAAACTGCATGCAGGTGGTTCCGGAATGAGGATTATCCGGAGATTGGTCATTCAATTTGATATCTCCGTAATCGCCCATCCAGCCCGAAGGGATATAGTGGTTCTCGCGGTTGCCTTTGTCCAGGTAAACCACGAATTGCTTAGGCTTCTCTGCGCTGGCTGGCGTCGTCGCAGCCTGCTCCTCTGCCCTAGCGCAAAAAGGCAGACTCAGCATCACTGTTGCCAAAACAACTAAAAACCTCTTCATTTCCTACACCTCCTTATAAGGTTACCTAAGGTTAATTAAAGTTACTTAAGGTTAAATAAGGTTACTTTTAGAGCGATACCTCCTTTCTACCTCCACATCTTTTTATAAGTATAATACGCCTTGCGTAGATGCCTTAAAAACGGGCTCTGCGTGCCATCCCCCTGGCCGCAGATGCCCAGCCACTCCTCGTGCATATATCCGTCGGGAAACGGGCCTGCCCACAAGGGTCGGGTATCGTGCACCTTGGGCTCGTAGGCCTTCCACCATTCATCCAGCCATTCAAAGACCACTCCGCCCAGGGCATTGCCGCTGCCCTCGCCGAAACTGGCATTCCCCTCAATATCCTCCCAGGCTGCCTGATGATAGGCGGCCTGCAATTCCTCTGCCTCTTCCTGGGTCTTGCCTTCGGCATAGGCCGGGCAGCCGTATTCGGTAATAAATGCCGGCTTATCAGTCTCGTCTTTGACCTGCTGCCATAAGAAACCAAAACCATAATCTCCGCGATAGGCATTCGTACCAAAGATATCAATATCAGGCGCGTCTTTGCCGAACTTATCTAAGTATAACACATCTCCGCTGCCAATGGCCACTGGATGGTCAGGGTCTAAGGCCTTAATCTGCTTGGCTACTTCATTGGCAAATTTAAAAAAGGCATCGGGATGGGTATTGGCGTTACAGGCATAACCGTAAACATTCTCATTGCCCAGGAGCCAGCATAAAATATAGGGCTCATCCTTAAATTCCAGGACCATATCCGTTACCGACTGCAGCATCTTTTTCTTCTGCTCTTCATTAGTATAGTCAGTACCGGGATTCCAGGGTGCGCCTGAACCCAAGGCATACTTGCCTAAGAAATCCCCCATGATTACGCGGATGCCATAGGTTTCGTATAAATCCCGCAATACCTCGGTATCCACTTTATAGGGATGGTGATAGAGCCGGATGGTATTGACGCCCATCTCCCGCATCAATTCAAAATCACCGATCGGTTTCTTGTGCCTGTCCGTATCCAAATAAGCGTCATAGGGGCCGTCAGGCCTGCCGTTATGATTAAAGTCGTCCTCCATCCAGTTAGTCATTGTCCCTTCATCCGGAGACTCTCCTACTTTTGTCGGGGTATAGGTCATCCCCTTGATGATATAGGGTTTGTTGTCCACAATTAACTGCCAGTCTCCGGTCTCGTACTGCACTAAATGCACCTTGCCTTTGCCCAGGCGCCTTTTGATGCTTAAAAATTCCCTGCCCGGCTTGGGTTTAAATTTTTCCAGCAACCCTACCTTTACAAACCTGCCGGGGTTAGTGATGACGATGTCGTTGGAGAGGTCGTGGTCATAGCCGTTGATAATCCGTATATCCGCATCCACCAGTTTATAACCCAGGCTCGGGTTACGCCGCAGCAGGAAGTTTATTTTGGCAATGGCGGCCTGTCCCACATACCAGGGGGTATGCCAGTAAGTCCAGCCGTAACTTCCCGGAATTTGCACCACGACAGCATAGTAGCACTTCAGCGCCTGTTTTATTAGGCCGGACTTCTCTAAAATCAAACCGGTATAAAATAATTTCACGCCCACCGGCTCAGAGCAGGTGGCCCATTTCAGGAACGCCGCCTCTAAATCCGGCGAATGCACAAAATCCCATTGACTGCCTTCCAACCGTTTTTCTTTCAGGGCCTTTTTGTATTCGGGGTCCCAGCGCAGAGAAGTAGTATTCGGATAGACCCCCTCGCCGACGGCGGCGATAAGGCCTTCCTGGTCCTTGATAATATATTGGTAATCCTTAGTCCCGATGCCTTTAAATTCCCCGTATTTCTGGTAATCTACAATTTCTTCTTTGCCAGGGTCGTATAAAACTACCTTGGTAGCGAGCGCGCTCACCTGGGGGGCTGCCGCAGCCGGAGGGATAACTTTACCCTCCAGTTTGTCAATGCTCTCCTGCGCTGCCTTAGCCACCTGCCAGAACCAGCCGCGCGGGTCCCAGGCCTGGCCATAAGGATATTTATCTACCACTACCTTAAAGGCCTTAATCGCTTCCTCTTTTTTGCCCTGGTTGCGATAAGATTCTCCCTGAATAAAATAAGCCGTGGCTACGTCGTTTAAGGCGCCGACCTGCTCAATGTCCGGCCTATTCTTAGGCATCGCCTTTAAGGAAGCCTGCTCCTTATCTGCCTCCTTCTTATATAAGTCAATTAACTGCTGCGTATATTTAAAAGTCGCCTCCACGTCCTTTTTCCCGTGCGCCTCCCAGGCCTTCACGATTAACTCGCCGGAAGTTGGTCTATCTTGGGCAAACAAGGGAAAACCAAAAATCAAAAACCAAAAATCAAAAACACATATCAAAAACCAAAAATATTTTTTATTTTTGATTTGTATATTTGATATTTTATATTTGATATTTGATATTGACATTATCCTACAACTGCTCCTTGAGTAACTCCCTTGACAATATATTTCTGCATCAGCACATACACTATAATAATAGGTAAGGCAGTGATGGTCAGGCCAGCCATCAACAACGGATACCTGGTGATAAACTCTCCCTGAAAAGTCATCAGCGCTACCTGTAGCGGCATCAGGGATCTGGAATCAAAGATAATCAAAGCCAGGATGTATTCGTTCCAGACATTCAGGGCATTAAAGACCACCGCTACTGCCAAGACTGGTTTGGCCAGGGGCAGCGCCACATGCCACCAGATGCCTAATTTACTGCAGCCGTCAATGCGCGCGGCGTCTTCCAGTTCTTTGGGCATCTTGTCAAAAAAGGTCTTCAGTAAAAATATGCTCGTGGATAAGCCGACGTTAATCATACAGAGGATATAGCCTAAGGCGGTATTGCGCAGGTGCAGTTTATTTAATAGGACGTAAAGGGGCACGAAACTGCCAGGTATGGGAATCATCATTGCCGCCATAAACATAATAAAGAATAAATTCTTGCCGGGAAATTTAAGCCGCGAAAAGGCATAGGCCGCCATAGAGGCCACCACGATAATCCCCACTACCACCGAGGTAGTATAAAACAAACTGTTCAGGAAATTTCGGCCAAAGCCGCCCTCCATCCAAGCCTGGTAATAATTTTCAAAATGCCAGCCGTGGGGAATCAGCGACATATCCTTGAAAATCGTCTCCTGCGTCTTTAGACTCGAGGAGACCATCCACAAAAGCGGAAAAACGCAGGTCACCGAAACCGCCAAGAGGAATAAATGTATCAGCAGGTTTAACGTCGTTCTCTTAGTCCTATAATATAACCCCGTCTTCATCTTTAGTTAGGGACGTCTTTCAACCCAATCGGAAGGGTGTCCCTCAATGGATTATTGATACTGCCTTGCCCTCTTAGAAAATCTATACTGGATAAAAGAAATGGCCACTAAAATTATGCCGAAACTAATCCCCTGGGCGCAGGCATAGCCGAAACGCGAAGAGCCGCGCATAGACGCCAGAATCCTTAAAACCGGCACCTGGGTGTGATATGCTGGTCCGCCGCCGGTCATAGCAATAATCAGGACAAAGGCCTGCATCGTGCCCAAAATAGTCAAGATCGCCACTAAAACCGCCACCGGGATCATTAAAGGAATAGTAATTTTACGGAAACTATCCCAGGCATTGGCTCCGTCCACGCGCGCAGCCTCGTAAAGTTCGCGCGGGATGGTCTGTAATCCGGCTAAGAATATCAAAAAGCCCCAACCAAAGCCCTTCCAGCAATGCACGATGGCTACAGTAGTCAGGGCAGTGCGCGGGTCAGAGAGCCAGTTGTGCACGAGGTCTGGCAGCCCTAAATGCACCAGCCAGTTATTTAAAAGCCCGTAATTTCCGTCTAAAATCCACTGCCAGACCAAGCCTACCACGACCTCGGACAATACCGGCGGGATAAAAAATATCACCCGGTAGAAATTTTTCATCCGGATTTCGCGGTCGCAGGCCCAGGCGAGTAAAAAGGCCAGGGCATTCTGGAAGGTCAGCGCAATCAGGGTAATGTAGCCGGCCTGCCACATAGACTGCCACCAGATTTTATCCGCGAGGATTTCTCTAAAGTTTCCCAGCCCCACAAAAATCTTGGTCGGCAGGATGCCGTCCCATTCGAAAAAGGACAACTGGAAAACCCAGATAAACGGGATGATGTAGAAAATAGCAAAGATGATCACCGCGGGAAGAACAAAAATATAATTTTCTAAGGTATCTTTGATGCGCATTAATGCCTTTTGGCCAATTCCCTTTCCTTAATTTTCTGGACCTCGGCGGCGACTTGCTCCGGCGTCTTTTCGCCGATAATAATGGACTGGATTCCTTTGTCAAAGGCCTCGATGACCGCGGAAAATTCCGAAACCCCCCAGACATTGGGATGGGTGCTGGCGTCCATAACCGAGGCGAACTCCGCCAGAACCGGAGAAATTTTTTTGACGCTCTCTTTGTTCGCCGGAAGATTATTGGTCGCCTCCGCCAGATACGCCTCTTGGTCTTTATCCGTCAACCACTTGAGGAACTTTACTGCCTCCTCTTTATTTTTGGAACGGGCATTGACCATAAAAGAAGAGCCTGCGCCTCCCCAGATGCTCATCGGGAATTTATCCGAGGCCTCAGGCGGCAAGAAGGCGCCGTAATTTAGACTGGGGTTCATCCCTTTATAGACATTCACGCACCAGGAGCCGTTAAAGGCAAAGACCGCTTTGCCGTTGGCAAAAAGTTGCTCTGCGGTTTTGTTCACCATCGTCACTATGCCGCCAGCCAAAACTCCTGACTCCTGCATATCCCTGAATAAACTAAAGACGCGGATCCAATCCACGTCGGTATAAGGCACTTCCCCGCGGATAGTGGCTAAGACTTTGTCCTTACCCATGATATTAAAGGCATAATTATTCGCCAGGCAGTCAATCATCCAGATCTCGCCCCACCCGGAAACCAGGCCTTGGAGATGTTCTGCTTTAATCTTCTTACCTATATCTAGGAGTTCGCTAAAGTCTTGCGGCGGATGGTCAGGGTTAAGCCCCAATTGCCGAAACAAATCTTTATTGTAAAGCATCTGGATGGTCATCACGTCTATGGGCGCGGCATAAACGCCGACTTTGATGCCGTAGGTATTTCCCGCGGCAAATTCATTTACAGCCAAGGCCTTGGCAAAAAAACTATTGCGCCACTGCCCTAAATTGGCATCCATATAAGGGGTGAGGTCTAAGATATGGCCGGCCTTGATAAAAGAAGCAAAATCCCTTTTCTCGCCTAAGATACCGAAGATATCCGGAAGATTAAAGCCCTGCGCCGCAGCGCGCACCTTCTGCGAATAGGCATCCGAGGGAGCGTATAATTCAAAATTGACTTTTATCCCGGTGAGGGCAAGGTATCTTTTGGCTAATTCCTGGAAGGCGGGCTGACGGTCAGTCATCCAGTGCCAGACCGTAATCGTGGTTGCGTTTTTGGCAGTGGACTGGGGGGCACAACCACTCAAATTCAAAAGGCAAAATGCAAAAAGCAAAATTTTCGTGAGCATCCTTCCTCCGTAGTGTAAATTATGGACTTCCTAAAACTCCCTTATAAAGCAGGAAGTTTAACTTTAACACAAAGTTAAGCCCTGGTCAAGGGTTTTTAGTTAGGCCCTTAAAACCCGACTCAAGCCCATCAGGTCTGCCTTCTCCAAATTAATGCCTGCGCGCCAGACCTGCGGCTCTACCTCCTTTGACCAGGCGATTTGTCCGCGGGTATACAGCGGCTCACCCTGATCAGGAATCTGAAGCCATACCTCAATCAGAGTAGCGGGCGTTAACTCGGTATTCCCCAGACATCCCACTCCTTTGGCGCTGATGTCACAGGTATTGGCCTGGCCTTCCTGGTTTCTGCTGGAGTCCAAGAACCTCATCGGCAACTGCACCTTAAACCTCTCAAAAACTCTGCGGTCTTGCATTGCTCCACCTCCTTTCTTTTCCGGCAAATCCCTCCACCATTGTTTGTGTATCTCCTGCGGCGAATGCCGATAGACAAACTGGTAAATTTTTTCCCTATCCAGGTCTCTCAATTTGGTAAAATAAAGCCCGTACATATTATGCCCGTTGATAATCCTGTGCCAGACAATCCAGGCCTCGGCTTCAATGCTAAAATCTTCGCCAAGCTGCAGGCAGAATTTTACCAAGGTATCCTTGGGCAAGGTAATCTTCAGGCAAATCTTGGCGCCTTTGAGATTAATATCGCTTACGGTGCATTCGGCAAATGCCTCGGCACCCGCAAGTTTTACCTTAGCCTGTCTTTCGGTGCACCATCTAGTGAGTTTTCTACGTTCGTGCATAATTATCTTCGCGCAGGGACTGTCCCCGACGAGCCTGCTATTTCTTCAGGCGAGGAAGGGGACTGTCCCTTAAAAACGTGTCTTGACATCTCTCCCATTCGATGGTATAAATAACCTATGTATAACTGGAGCATTGACCTAAAGAAACTTAAAGCCAATAAAACCGCTTTTACTATCTGGCGACTGGAACAGCTGATTAATTTCGGCTTAAACAACGAGAAGCTAAACCCTGCTCTGGTAAAAAAATACTGGCGCCGCCTGCGCCTTGACCCCCAAAGGCGAAAATTCCTCAAACTTATCCTATGGGGCAAGAAATCCTGAATCCTCACCAGAAAAAATTCCTGCGCTTCGTATCTCAAGAAAAATCCCTGAACAAGCACTTTTACCTTTCCGGCGGCACTGCCCTGGCCGCATTCTACCTCAATCATCGCATATCCGAAGACCTCGATTTTTTTAGTAAAGACGAGGTTAACACGCTGGCGATAAATACAATTTTAAAAAAAGCCAGATCCCAATTAGGATACACATCGCTAGATTTCCAGCAGAGTTTCAACCGTAATTTATTTTTCCTGCACATACGCGGCTCGAGGGTCCTCAAAGTAGAATTCACCTATTTTCCTTTTGAAACACTGCACAAACCAAAACATTTCGGGGCTCTTCGTGTTGACAGCCTGATGGATATCGCGGTCAATAAAGTCTTTACCATCAGCCAGCAGGCGCGCGCCCGGGATTTTATTGATCTGTATTTTATCCTCAAGGATGCGCAATTTTCCTTTAATGACCTGCTTAAAAAAGCTCGGCTTAAGTTTGACTGGCATATTGACCCTATACAGTTGGGCTCGCAACTCATCAGAGCCGCCGAAATCTCTGACCTTCCGGTAATGCGCAAAAAACTTAATAACCGCATCTGGCGCTCCTTCTTCCTAAACCTTGCCAAATCCCTCAAAAAATCCATCTGTTAAGTTTTCTACGGTCGTGCATAATTATCTTGGACAGGGACTGTCCCTTCTTAGTATTTTCAACGGTTCTTCAACCCTAAATGCCGCCTAATCGAATATACGGCAGCATCTAATGATATCGGTTTACGCCATATTTCTAAAACTTCTTCCTCTTGAACATCTCCCATTTGGAACTCCTGTTCCGTTGCCCCCGTAAACAATATTACCGGAGTCCGCTGCCTCAGCCATTCTCTGCCTTCCAAAAACCTTAACTCCACAAATTTTTCGTCTGGCGTGCTTATATGCATAATTATTAAATCTATCCGTGGTGATTCCTTCATTATATTTTGCGCATCGCTTGTACCAATGGCGGGGATAAAGTCAATACCAGGCAGCCCTTCCTGTAAGGCCTCTACTGTGCTAATTAGCGAAGATATATCGCTATCTATAACCATAACTATTTTCTTCCCTCTGCTTCGCCCCCTGTCCCCCCTGCGCCGTGGCTGGTTATTTTCCTCCTTCACCCCGCCGCCGCCGCCGTCAGGTGGCGGAGCTGGCGTCATACGACCTGCGCGGTCAGGCATAAACGGTAAAGGAATATCAAATGTCTTGGCATAGAATTCATTCCGTTCGGCTTCGGCCATGTCCAGTCCGGCAACGGCATTAAGGAAATCACGGTTTATCTGGAATAACCTTTCCCGACTCTGGGAATTTCGCAAAAATTCCTTATGCTCTTCTGGCAAGGACAGAGCATCAATTATTCTCTCTAAGGGCATATATTTCATACCCTGAAGCGGTTCGCCCCTTGACATATCAAAATAAAATGATAATAGTGCCCAAAGCTGTATAATTACATTTACCTTATGTGGCAGGTGATAGAGCGCTCCTGCTTCATGGCAGAGGATAGAAACATACCACGGGATTCTATCTCCAATATTAAATTGCTTTAATCCTTCTTCTTCAACTACGAATATCCAGTGCCGATCGTGGCGGGGGTCCTTAATGTTATAGGCCTTAATCCCATGCCAGCTACTTAGCAGGAACGACTGCTCTTCCGCTGCCCAGAAGCAAGAAAGTGGCCCCTCTCCATAATCGCCAGACAGCTTCCTACCCAACATAGGCAATCCAAACCTATCTAACCAACCAACGGCTGATGCGAAATATGTTGCGTCTATAAAAACAGGCTTATACGCCCAGCCAAGTAGATCCATATATACCAGTTGCCCATCAATAGTTTCAACCACTTCTTCAGGCAGGTCCTCCAGTACTAATCTGCATGAGCGATCTAGCTCCGTCGCCGCGCCCGCGCCGCCAAGCGCAAAGACTGTCCCCTTTTCCCAAACTCTGAAAACCGGCCACTCTTCTTTTTTGGATACCCTCTCAAAGCTGTAACCATAAGTTCCGCACATAATCTCAACTATTTTCGGGTCTTTGTGTCCTAAAAGCATAAAGCCGCCGCGCTCAAGATAGCCATCTGACTGCGCCAATACCGTCTTCAAAAATCTGTCATCCTGGCTATAAAAACCCATTTCCCATAAAAACGGCTGACCGTAACTGCATTTATCAACCGGGCAATCGGCAATAATCACATTAAACTTTTCATTACCTAAAGCCGAAAACATATCTGCAGGCCCCCTCACATCAATGATCGCACCCAAGCCGTTTAGTCTCACACCCATTTTACTGGAAAAAATTGCCAAAGGACTGCTATCGGTGCCAACTACTTTCTGGGCATTCCTAAGTCCGGCGGCAATCCCCTGAATAGCGCTACCGCAACCTAAATCCAACACTCTTAACCCGCTGTAATCAAACTCTGAAACGACCTTTCTTAATGATTCGGAGCTTCTAGAGGTAGGCGAATATATTCCTGGACAATCAAGATAATAAATAGGTCCGGCTGCCTCTTCAATCTTACCTATGGCCAGATGCTGCGACGGAAGGAACTCGCAACAACCAAACTCCCGGTATAAATTATCTACTCCAAATCGATTAAAAGCGCTTTGTTCATCCGGGTAATCAAGGCAGATAAAAGAAACCTTCCTGCATTTATCCAGCGGCATTGCTAACAAAATAGGACTATCGTAATAGAGCAAAAGATAATACTGCGTAACTGTTCTCAAGTGGAAGCCAAACGCGCCTTCTAGCAAATCAAGCCTCCTGGGATCAACGGGAATTGTTATCTTAGAGCCGTTGGGGATTTCATCCCGGGGGTAAGCCGATAAATCCATACAGGTTATACCCAGCAAAGACAAAAATTCATCCACAAACCCGTGAAAATCAAGAACAACCAAGTTTATCTCGCCACGCTCCCCCGCCCCGCCGACCGAGCCCGCCTCGCCCGCGCCGCCTTGCTTGACAGAAGGGACTGTCCCCGACGAGCCTGCTATTTCTTCAGGCGAGGAAGGGGACTGTCCC
>CAZKSS010000036.1:0-12465 GCA_964555545.1 uncultured Planctomycetales bacterium | reverse complement strand
CTAGGACGAATGGTTCTCAGCCATTAAACACCGGTTCAAATCCGGTTGGGGCTACCAAGCAAAATTTCTCTTGCAATTAGGCGGGCTTTATGATAAAAAAAAGGGATAAGAGGAGGTATTATGCGAGAACATTTAGGGTTTTTAAGGACATCCAGCGCGGCAGTTAAAATTGCGGCCTGGATTTTTTTATTGCTCGGGCTTATCGGCGGCGTCTCCGTAATTTTAGGGCTGGTACCGGGGCAACCCCGCTGGACAGGTTTTGTGATCCTGGCAATCTATGCCTTTTCCTTCTTTTTCTTTTACCTCATTGCCAAGATCGCGGACTTGCTTGTCAAGATTATCAACGAGATTAAGAAGGAATAAAATCCATTCCTTAAGGAGGCCTTAAGATGCCGAGATTAAAGACGGTAATTTTGTCGATAGCGCTTTTCTTTGCCTTGTCTTCTCTGGGGTGCGATAAGATTAACGAATTTTTAAATCCGGGAAAAGCCGAAAGCAAAAAGGCAAAGCCCACGCCGGTGGTCCAAGGCACGGTGATTGCCAGGGTGAACAACATCCCCATTACCTTAGAGGAATTAGACCAGGAGATAGCCGCCTACAATGCCGTGGTCCCGGCGGATAAGCCGGAGGCGAAGATTACCACCCGCGAACAGAAAATTGATTATTTAAAGAACGAAATGATCCGTCGGGCTTTATTGTATCAAGAGGCCTTGGATCGCGGCCTGGATAGAAACGCGGAGGTAAAAAAGGCCTTAGAAAAGACCAAAACCGACCTTTTGGTGATGGAACTCGTGCGTGAAGAGGCCACGAAGGTGGATGTGAGCGCAAAAGAAATAGAGGATTATTATAATACCTATAAAGAACAACTAAAAGAGCCGGAAGAACGCGATATCCGCGAGATAGTCGTCTCTACCGAAGCCGAGGCCAGAGATATACTCATCCAACTCTTGCAGGGTGCGGATTTCGCTACCTTGGCTAAAGAACGCTCTAAATCCGCCAGTGCCAAAGACGGTGGAGATTTGGGTTTTATCCAAAAAGGAAAGAAATTCCCCCAGTTTGATGCCGTGGCTTTTTCCGATACCCTGGAGGTGGGCAAGATCAGCAGTATTTTCCAGGGCCCCGACGGATATTATATCTTAAAATTAGAGGCCAAGCGCGGAGGAAAATTAAAATCGCTCTCCGAGATGTGGGAAGATATCAAGAGGGGTCTGACCTTCCTGAAACAGCAGCAGAGGATAGAGGATTTAATCGGTAAACTTTCCCGCGAGGCAAAAATAGAAGTTTATGAAGGAGAGATAAAGTAGCTTGCCCAGACAGCGCCTCATTCTCATTACGGGAATTATTCTGGCCTTGTTGGCGGTGGTGATGATCAAGGTCTATCTCAACCAGCAGCGCCGTTCAGTGCAGGAGCAGGCCAAGCGCGCCCTGGCCCAGATCCAGGCAAATCAGACTGCGGTTTTAGTGGCCAAAGCCGATATTGCCCGCGGCACTGTGATTGAAGCAGACCTCCTGGATACCGCAATTATCCCTAACCAGTATATTCAGCCACAGGCAGTTTCTTCTTTGGACCGCATTGCCGGGATGGTGGCCATTGCCTCGATCTCCAAGGGCGAACAGATTACCTTAAGCAAACTCGCCCAGGCCAAACATGTAGGCGGAGGGGTGCTGGCAGAGATTACTCCGGTGGGTAAGAGGGCAATTACGATTTCAGTGGATAATATCGCCTCTTTAGCCGGAATGATCAAACCCGGTGATTATGTGGATGTGATTGCCATGCTGCCGGTTCCGGTGCAGGGACAAGGCGGACAGCAAGCCACCCAGGTAGCAGTACTCCCCTTATTTCAGAATATCCTGGTTCTGGCAGTAGGCCAAGAGACCAGCCCTTTAGCCCAACAAGTAGAGAGACGTTATAAAAAAGAAGAGACCAAAGAATCCTCTCCGCTGATTACCTTGGCCCTTTCGCCGCAGGAGGCCAATCTTATTGCCTTTGCCCAGGAACAGGGGAAGATCCGCTTGGCTTTGCGTTCGCCAGTAGATTCCCAGATTCAACCGGTGCAGCCGGCCAGCTGGGATACCCTGTTTCAATACGTCATGCCTAAACAAACAGCAGCCAAGCCCGGAATAAAAAAAGAAGAGGCAGAGGCAACCGGCTATGTGGAGATATACCGCGGCCTGAACAAAGAAAGAATTCCTCTCTCTAAGTAAGGAGCGTAATGAGAAGAATTTTATGCGCCATATTTTTATTCATTATCCCCGCATTAGCTTTCCCTTTTAGAAACTATGCCTTAGAGCAATCCGCAGAAGAGATTAGACTCTATTTAGGCGAAGACAAGGTTATTCCCGTCAGCAATCCCACGCGCATTGCCATCGGCAACCCCAACGTCGTGGACGTAGTCAATGTGAGTACCAGCGAAATGACCCTGACTTCCAAGGCCCCGGGGAAAAGTACTTTGGTATTTTGGGATGATTTTGGGGAGCAGTCCTTTACGGTACAAGTTTTTAGTGAAGATATCAATGAGATTAAGCGTCGCGTGGATAATATGCTGTCCAAACTTAACTTGCCGGATATCTCTACTCAGGCCGAGGAAGAAGAGGACAAGGTGGTCCTCTTGGGAAGGGTAAAGACCAACGCGGACAAAGAAAGGATTGCCTTGGCCCTGGGGTCCTTAAAAGAGAAGACTGTGGATTTAACTGAGGTCAGAGAAGAAGAGGCAGTGGTAGAGATAGACGTACAGGTGCTGGAACTCAATAGAGATGCCACGGATACCTTAGGCTTCACCTGGCCGGGCGCGGTTAATATTTTGGAAACCGCCTCTTCTCCGGGGCTACAGACCGCTGGAGCAGACTTCGGAAAATTATTTACTATTAAGACCCTGGAGCGCGCCACGACCTCTGACAGCACCGTGACCACCGATCCCTTTGCTTTTAAGTTGGATCTGCTGGTCCAAGAGGGTAAAGCGCGCGTCCTCTCCCGTCCGCGGGTAGCCTGTCAGAGCGGCAAAGAAGCAGAGTTGCTGGTGGGAGGAGAGAAGCCTGTTTTCACCACCACTGTGGCGGCGACTACTGGTGCCGCCGGCACTGAAGTAGAATATAAGGAATATGGGATAAAACTAAAGGTAAAGCCCACAGTCAGCGAGGCAAACCGGATTAAGTTGGCCTTAAATGTAGAGGTAAGCGAAGTAGGGACTGCGGATCTCATCGGAACCTATACCTCTAGCGGGGTAGTCACCAGTTCTACGGCCAAGGCCTATCCCTTAAGTAAACGCAGCGCCTCCACAGAACTCTTCCTGGACAACGGTCAAACCATGGCCATCGGCGGTCTGATTAAAGAAAAGACCGAAGAAGACGTGCGTAAGGTTCCTTGGTTAGGCGATATCCCGGTCCTGGGCGCAGTGTTTAGAAAAAAGACCACTACCCAAGGTGGAGGCACAGGCGAGAGGGGCAATACCGAATTATTTATCACCCTGACCCCGCGGATTATCAGCGGCAATACCCAGATGGAAAAAAAAGAAATTCCGCCTGCGAAAGCCATCGTTCCTCTGAGCGCAAACGTTCCCGAACCGGTTGCTGCTTACGCCGGGCTGATCCAAAAGCGCATCTTGGATAATCTGACTTATCCCCTCTCTGCCAAACAAGCCGGCTTTCAAGGGACAACTAAGTTGAGTCTCCATCTTTCTTTTCGCGGCGAACTTTTAGGGGTAAAAATAAAATCTTCTTCAGGATACAATGTGCTTGATGAAAACGCTGTGGCTGTAGCCAAAGGCATTGCCTCTTACCCGCCCTTTCCTTCCACTATCGCAGAGAAAGAACTCTGGATAGATATTCCGATAGTCTATCAACTAGATTAAACATGGCCAATACCATAGTTATATTCAGCACCAAAGGGGGAGTTGGTAAGACTCTTATCGCTACCAACCTGGCTGTCAGCCTGGTCAAAGACCAGATGAAACGGGTGTGCCTGGTGGATTTGGATCTTCAGGCAGTGGGAGATATGGCCAGGATGCTCAACCTCACTCCGCAAAAGGCCATGGTGGATTTAATCTATCTTCTGAAAAAACAGCCCCAGGATATCCGTAGTGCAGACTTTATTACTAAAAGCAATTTGGGCGTGGATTTGCTGAGCGGTGTGTTCAGGCCGCAGCAGTCCCCGCATCTGGAGCCGGAGAAGATTAAAGAGGTCTTCCGGCTCCTGGAGCCGAATTACGATTATATTATCGTAGATGCCGGACAGAGTTTTAGCGAGGTATTGGTCGCGGCCTTGAATGAGGCAAATCTTATTCTTTTGACCGTCACGCCGGACATCCTTTGTATCTACCAGACCAAGTGGGCGTTGGATACGCTACAATTTCTGCATTTTCCGCTGAAGATGGTCAGGGTGGTCTTAAACCGCGCCGAGTCTGTCTCCAGCATCAGTTGGCAGGAGGTCAGGGTTTGCCTGCCAGTAGAGATTATTGCTTTAATCCCCTCCGAAGGAAGGGTGGTTGGCTCAACAGTGAATCGGGGCGTACCGGCAGTGATTGATAACCCGCGCACCAAGATTGCCCAGGCCATAAAAAAGTTGAGCCGAGAATTAACCAGCGAAAAAGATTTATTTACTCCCCGTCGGGGAATAGACGAATTAAGGCTGAAGGAAGTAGCAGTGGAGAAACCCAGGGAATTCTGGCAGAAACAGGGTTTGACCGAGGCCCCACTTGAGCCGGTGCCGGCGGAAGAAGTGGATGAGGTCATCCTTCTGAAGCGCCGGGTGCACAACCGCCTGATTGAAGCCCTCAACCTGAAGAGATTAGATTTGAAGATCTTCAGCGACCCGAAGAAGACCCAGGAGCTAAAGGCCAAGGCCGAGATGATGGTGACTAATCTTTTGGCAGAAGAGGCAGGCAGTTTCATTTCTTCTTCCGAGGTGCGCAAGAAATTGGTCAAAGAGATTTTGGATGAGGCCTTAGGCCTGGGGCCTTTGGAGGATTTGTTGGCCGACCCTGAGATTACGGATATTATGGTCAACAGTAAGGATGAGATTTATATTGAGCGTCTGGGCAAGATTGAACTGACCAGCAAGAAATTTATCTCCAATGACCAGGTAAAAACTATTATTGAGCGTATTATTGCGCCTATCGGCAGGAGAATTGACGAGTCTCTGCCGATGGTAGATGCCCGACTCCCCGACGGCTCGCGCGTGAATGCGATTATCCCGCCCCTTTCCTTGACCGGCCCGGCGCTGACCATCAGAAAATTCAGAAAAGAGAGATTTAAGATTGAGGAACTGGTGGGGCTGGGCACCCTGAATGCTGGCATGGTAGAGTTCCTGAAGGCCTGTGTATTAGCCAGAAAAAATTTGGTGGTTTCCGGAGGCACGGGTTCGGGCAAGACCACGGTTTTAAATGTCCTTTCCGCGTTTATCCCGGAGAACGAACGCATCGTGACTATTGAAGATGCCGCGGAATTAAAGTTACATCAGGAGCACTGGATACGCCTGGAGTCTCGGCCGCCGAATATTGAAGGCAAGGGCGCGATTACTATCCGCGACCTCTTTAGGAATACCTTAAGGATGCGCCCGGACAGAATTATTATCGGCGAGTGCCGCGGCATAGAAACCCTGGATATGCTGCAGGCGATGAATACCGGTCACGACGGCTCAATGACTACGGTGCACGCCAATTCTACGCAGGATGTCTTGACCCGGCTGGATTCCATGATTTTGATGGCCGGGGTGGAACTGCCTATCCGGGCTATCCGCGAGATGATTGCCTCGGCCTTAGATATTATTGTACATACTGCCCGGCTCTCTGACGGCAGGCGTAAGATTGTGCAGATTACCGAGGTCGCCGGGATGAAGGACGACATCCACATTGACCTGCGCGATATTTTCAGTTTTAAACAGTCCGGGGTGGATGCCCAAAGTAATGTCTTGGGAAATTTCCAGGCCACCGGCTATATCCCCTCTTTTATCGAAGAAATCAAGATCAAAGGCATCCCCCTTTCCGAAACCATCTTCCGCCCCCCTTCTTAGGGACGTCTTTTGCGCCAATCGGAAGGGTGTCCCCTTGAGAAGAAAGCGCTAATGAAAATAATTAATCAGACTAAGAATACTGTTTTAGCGGAAAACACAGTTGTGGCGGATAGACTTTTAAGTAGGATTGTGGGGTTACTCAAGAGAAAAGATTTTAAACCGGGCGACGCTTTGATTATTAAGCCCTGCAATTCCATCCATACTTTTTTTATGCGCTTTAGCATAGATGCCTTATTTGTAGACAACCACAATCGAGTTATAGCAAGCGCACCTTCTTTAACACCCTTTCACATTAGCCCCATATATTTTAATGCCGCTTATGTAATTGAACTTCCAGTGGGTTCCATTGCCTCTAGCGCCACCCAAAAAGGCGATACCCTTACCATTATTTAGGGACGTCTTTTGCGCCAATCGGAAGGGTGTCCCCACTCAAGTTAATTCAGGCATATCCAGCAGTTCGCTATTATAATTTAACCGCGCTTGCCAACTAGTCCAAGGATAACCAGAAGGAGATTCACTTATCTTAGCTCTAATCGGGTTTAGTTCCACATATTCTATGCAGGCGAGCATATATTTATCTTTTTGGATGATCATACTTTTGTATCTGCCTTGCCAGAGATGACCTACTTTTTTGTACTTTTCATTAAACCAGATGGTGTAGGCTTGATTTAGGCCTTGCATAATCTTGCTGAGGTCCTTTGCCTGCTGAACTTCTAATATTAGGTGTGCGTGATTAGGCATTAAGCAATAAGCGTACAGTTTAAACTTGTACCGTCTTTTGTAGTGTCCGAGTATCTCAAGGTATTTTAAAAAATCTCCCTTCTCAATAAAAGTGACTTGTTTCTGGTTTCCCCTTACCATAACATGATAAGTGGCATTGTCTATCACTAACCTCGCTATCCTAGCCATCTTTATCACCCTCTCATTTTAATAGACGTAATAGGTTGCTAAATCTAACAAAAATTTTTTCGGGGACACCCTTCGCTTTAGGGTAAAGGACGTCCCTGCTTTAGAGGTAAAGACGTCCCTAATAAAATGTCCAGACTGGATTTATATTGACAAGAAAACCGGTAGATGTTATACTTTATTTGAGATTGGAAATGTCCAATCTGGAGGAATAATGGGAGTTATTTATAAATTAAAGCCAGAAATCCAGGATTATATTCTGCAAAAAAGGGCAGCAGAGCCGAACTTAGGTTGCCGCAAACTTGCGGCTTTAGTCCTAGAGGAATTCCAGGTTGAAATCTCCAAATCCAGCATTAATTTCATCATTCAGGAAAAAGGCCTGAGTATGCCAGTGGGCAGGAGGCGCAAGCATCGCCGGGGCATTGAGCAGGCGCCGGAGTTAGGTCTGGCGATACTGAAAGCCGCAGATTATCTCGCCGGAGGAAACCTTTCCCTATTAAATTCCCAGATTCCCCAGTTATCCCCAGGGGCATTTCAGGAGGTTTCCAGCCTAAAATTGACCTGCGCTGATGGTGCGAGTTTTTATTTAGATGCGCAATTACGCACGGTTTGGCCCTTGCCCCATCTCCCCAGATGTTTTTTCACAACTCCTTATAATATAAAGAGTTACATTAATAAATATTTTCAGCAGGATCTGCCTTTTTTACTCTTTATGGCTGCGGGTTATACCGCGCCAACTAAAGAGTTCTTTGGCTTTATTTCCAGTTTAGACCAAGGCCAAAAAATTACCCAGATTACCCTTTTTAACCCCAAAGGGGAGGAACTAGAGACCATTCCCATCGAGCAGGAGAAGAGACGCGGCTTTATCTTTGGCTTATGGCCCTGGCAATTCCCAGAGTGCCGGCAAGTGAAGAGAAGAGGAGAATTTAGGCCCTATTATTTTTGGCCTTTAAAAGAAGATTTCTTAGTGGCGGACAGTGAGGTTGAATTAGTACAACCATCTGAAAACAAAAGAGTTACATTAAAAGGCTGTACCTTAAAAAGAAGTGCTCAGGATAAAATAGAATTGCTCATCCTCAGTAATTTAACGCTGCAAAATTCACCTGAAGAATTAGCACAAAGGTACCTTAGCCACTGGCCCAACCTGGAAGAGGGGTTTGGGGACTATAGCCGCAAAATTGAATTTTCTCTTTCTCCGACGGAGAACCCCTCACCGCAGGATTATTTAAGGGTTCTGGATTTATATGCGCGCCAGTGCTTTTTCCCTCGGGGCTATGAAACCAAGGATTTCTCGACGATGCAGGCGCAATTTTATGGCCTCCCCGGCCAGATAAAGAAGCAAAAAGGCCAACTTTTACTCACCTTTAAACCCCCTCAAGATCACCCTTGCTTAAAAGACCTGGTCTATGTCTGCCGCCGGCTCAACGAGAAAGAGATAGTCTTAAGTGACGGCCAGCGGCTCTGGTTTGAAACCGCTTTCTAATCCCTGTAAAATATTATTGACACTGGGCTGGACAAATGTTATATTTTAAGTGCAACAATTAGGCGGCAACGAAATGGCAAGAGCCAATGGAGGTTGGCTCGCGCAAAGCCACGGGACGATGTTCGCCAAAGAAATTTTAAAAATTTTATTGCTCCAGGGTCAGAGCGAAAACGTTAGCCGGGTTACCGAAAGCCGAAAAAGAATTTTGGTAACTCGGCTTTTTGTTTAAGGAGTTTTTAATGAGTTTGAAAAAGGATTTAATAAATCATTTAAGAATTAAAGCAGGCCAGGCCGCCTTTGAGTATATCTTGCTTTTTACGGTTTTGATAGCAGGAGTACTTCTGGTTTTTGGGGGATTTAACCCGGATCTTAGCGGCACCCAGGCGAATAGATTAAATCTCGGGGTGACTTTCCGGCAGGCAGTGACTGGTTTTATTAACCACATAAATTCAGGCTGGTAAGATGAACAAAAGAGCCCAGGTTACCTTAGAGGCAAGTTTATTAATCGCCATCTGCGTGGCGGCTTTCTTAGCTATGCAGGGTTATTTAAAGGCAGCCATCCAGGGCAACTGGCGGAAAAATGCGGATAGTTTTTCCGAGGAGCAGTTTGACCCAGGCAAAAGCAAAGTTTTTGCTCTGGGCTCAGACCCCCAGGCCGGAGTAGACCCTTATACCTGGCAGTCCCAGGAGCAGACTGCCATTAAGATTATTGATCCCCGGATGAAGGTAACCTATCTGGATAATCTCAACCAGGAGATTTATCAGGGAAATTTCTCCCAGCCTTCTCTGCCAGGAAGCGATGTGATTAGGATAAACGGCTGGGGCACTTATGAGAGTGGGGGGACAGACGAAGATGAAGAATAAGGCGCAGAGCGTGATAGAGTACACCTTGTTGATTATTACCGTGGCCATGGCTTTTTTGGCGATGAATGTGTATATCCGCAGAGCGG
This sequence comes from uncultured Planctomycetales bacterium, assembly GCA_964555545.1. Taxonomy (GTDB): domain Bacteria; phylum Omnitrophota; class Gorgyraeia; order Gygaellales; family Profunditerraquicolaceae; genus CAZKSS01. The sequence continues at coordinate 3,119 of CAZKSS010000036.1, read as the reverse complement.
TAAATGCGCGTTTGCATAATATCGAACTGGAAACCAACCCGCCGATTATTGTTGCACCCGGCGGCGCAGGAGGATAAAAGGGAGGTGAGAGAGATGTTCGGGAAGAAAGGTCAGTCCACGCTGGAATATGTCATTATCCTGACTGCCATTATCGCAGTAGTGATTGCTTTCGCAGCAGGGGCTTTCCGGCAGAATGTGCAAAACTCGTTAGAGCACGTCGGCACGCAGATGCAGAACGAAGTCAACCAGATTAATTTCACAGAATAATTTTTATTCAAGGCAAAGGAGGTGAAAAAGATGTTACGCAAGATATTAGGTAAGAGAGCGCAGTCAACAGCTGAATACGCCATCCTCATTTCCATTGTGGTGGGCGCAGTAGTGGCCATGCAGGTTTATGTCAGACGCGGCCTGCAATCTAGGATCCGGGATGTAGTTAATCATGAAGCAGCGGGTGGCGATGTAGGGGGCCAAGCTTTTAATTTCACGGATAATGGACAATACGAGCCCTACTATACTGATTCGGAGTTTAACTCTAACAGAGACGCCCAGATTAATAAGACCGAACAGGCAGGCGGCGCAGCCACGACCGCGATCCAGGGTCAGGATGTTTCTACCCGCACTGGTTATCAAGAGGCGCAGGTAGGTAGAGCAGAGAATAATTAATATTTATTCTCCTATTCTTAGTATCATCAGGAGGAGGTGAGATTAATGTTTCTGAGGTCTAAGAAAGCACAGAGTACGTTGGAATATACGGTAGTGATCGCTATTATTGTGGCGGCTTTAATTGCCATGCAGGCCTATATCAAAAGGGGTGTGCAGGGCAAACTAAAGCAGTCCACGGATGATATTGGCGACCAGTTTTCTCCGACTACCAGCACATCCAACTATACTACCGCTACGGGTAATACCCAGGTGGAAAGCGTACACGGAGGGGTCACCCGGACAGATATAACCCGCGGACAGCAGAGCAAGACTGGTAGCGAACAAGTTGGCACGCTGGAAGACGAGCCGACAAGCGACTAAATTAATCTTAAAATAGAAAAGGACAGTTATGTCTCATCTAGGTAAAATAAGATTAATCGCCAAAGCCCAGAGTACGGCTGAGTATGCTATCCTGCTGGCGATTGTTGCTGCGGCAATAATCGCCATGCAGGTTTATGTCAGGCGCGGCATCCAGGGAAGAATCCGGGATTTGGCAGACCAGATTTCTCCTGAGCATTATGAGCCAAAGCAGACAGAGTCTAGTTATACCACGACGCAAGATGGGATAACTGTAAGCACTTACGATAAGGGTATATCCAGGACATACCAGGACGGAAGCGAGCCAGGCGATTCAGAAGGAAAATCGGGGCCAGAGTATACACAAAGGAGCGGTCATGAGACGGTGTATCCTGAAGAGCAAAAATAAAGGCCAGGCCACCACAGAATTAGCCATTCTGGGGAGCGTGGTTTTGCTCCTCTTAAGTTACCTGGTCAGCCAGGCCTATATGTATAATCAGCGCGTGGGCCTGGAGATGTATACCTTCAGGAAGGCCTTGCAATTAAGCCAGAGCCAGCAGCGGGGAATAAGCCTGGAAGTCATGCGGGATGTCTTGGCGCCCTCTTTTTTCACTGGCCTAAACCGGCAGCGGCTGATGGCCAGCGCAGTAGTAGATTACAATCCCTGGATACTCTATGATCCGGATTGCGCCCAGGATATCCCTACCCGCCAACTCATTCAGATTAATGACGGGATGATCCGCAACAACTATTTTCTGGAAGTTCCGCCAACCCAAGTCAGGGTAATCACCGAAGAAAACAAAGACCAGGACCACGATAAATTATGGCGCTGGACAAATTCCAGCATGCTGGGGATAGATGATGTAGAGGAACCCGGGGCCGAGCCGAATAAGACCGCTGCCAGAATCTCTAGTTATACTAATACCACTACCAGCACAGAGACAGCCGCTCTTGCCGGCGGCTTAGCGGCTAAAGATAACAGCCGGCAATTATCCAATAGCGAAAAAATCAGCAGCAATCTTCAGTTTGAAGGCGAGCAGAATATTAAAGATGATTATGCCCGGAATGACTGGGAAAAGGATATTATAGATGTAGCGATAAATAAAGATACTATTCCTAAAAGTATCCAGTTGACTATAGATGAAATCATCGGGAGGCAGAAAGGTGTGCGCACGCCATAACCAAAAGAGCAGCCAGGTTATTTTAGAGTTGGTCTTGGTTTTTGTGGGCCTGGCCTTATTGGCCTGGGCAGTGGCCAGGATATTTTCCAACTATGGCCTGAACCTCGCTGACCGGGTAAAACTATACCAAGAGACGCGCAAGGAAGCCATCAATGCGCCTGCACTTTTTAATAATCGCCTGATTTCTAATTCTGTCCCGGTCTGGAGCGTGTTTCATCCTGGACAGAATCCCACCCGACAACTTTCTGATCCTTTAACTTATTTAGACTATACTCCCCATGCCGGAATCTTAAGCGGCAGTTATACTGCTGCTCAGTTTGGTTTTACCTATGACTGGCCAGGGCTAGGAGACCAGGGCGAAGATGAGCGTCTGACTGCTGCGGCCTTATCTTTAGAGAAAATAGACACGATTATTAATGCGGTTCTTCCTTATAAGATTAACCAGGCCTATTATTATGGTACCATTGCTTGGAATATTAATGTCCAGACCGTGGCTACGGATTCTATCCTGCTGAGCCAGGCAGTCTATACCAAAGATAATGCGAATAATTGTCTTTCCCAGGCCATCCAGAATATAGACAAAGCGGTAAATAGCGCTCCCCTTGAGCCTGGGCCGTTTGACCTTGAGGTCGAAGACCATCCTGAGGAATACGGCCTGCATGAGTCTGACCCCAATTATACTTCTGCCCTGCAAAACCTGCTTACCCAGCACCAGAATAATTGCCAAAATATGAATACGACCTTGGGGCAATTAAACAATACGGCCAAACCCTCTTTTCAATGTCTGCTCAGCGGAGAATGTTGTTTTCCCGGCCAGACCTGTTATAATAAACCCCAGGCGCTTATTCCTTACCTTAATTACGTGAGAACTTTTATTAATGTCTATTGTCCTCCTTTTATGCATTGTCATGATAACCACTATACCGCTTTAGGTAAATT
>CAZKSS010000035.1:11404-12623 GCA_964555545.1 uncultured Planctomycetales bacterium | reverse complement strand
CGACTCGCTACGCTCGCTCAGGGTCATCCTGAGCAAGCGACGAGCGAAGAGAGGAGCGCAGCGAAGGATGAATTTCGCTAATAAAATTTCCACCTTTCGTATCTTAAGCGTCCCGTTCTTTATCGCCTGCCTAGTTTACTATAATACCCAGAGAGATTATCTGCGTTTCTGGGCTTTGTTAATTTTTATCCTGGCGGTTATCTCAGATGCGGTTGACGGCTATATTGCCAGGAAGTCAAAACAACAATCTCCGGCCGGCCTGATCCTGGATCCTTTAGGTGATAAACTGGTCTTGATGAGCGCGTTTATCTGCCTTTCTTTTGACAAGTTTAAGGTAAATTTCCCCTTATGGGTTACCTTAATTGTGATTAGCCGGGACGCCATCATCATTATGGGCACTGCGGTAATTTATATGGTCAGGCAGCACATTAATATCTATCCCACCAGGTGGGGAAAATTGACCACTACCTGGCAGATGGCCGCGGTGATTGCCGTGCTGATCCAGATGAGGCTCGCTTTTATCTTCTGGTGGTTAGCGGTATTTTTTACGCTGATCTCAGGGATTGATTATGTGATGCGGGGGTTTAAGACATTATATGCCTTGGATAATAATCGCCACATTCGTTAGTTATCTGATAGGTTCAATTCCTACTGCCTACATTTTCGGCCGCGTCCTTGAAGGCATCGATATCCGTAAATTCGGCTCCGGCAACGTCGGCGCGACTAATGCCATGCGCGTCCTGGGTAAGCCGGTTGGGATAACCGTATTAATCATTGATGTCCTTAAAGGTTTTTTGCCGATAGTATTTTTGGGAAATTTCCTCGCCCCGAGAGTAACGTCCCTGCCCCTGGGCATCATCCGCATCATTCTGGGTATCGCCTGCATCTGCGGCCACAACTGGACGGTCTTTTTAGGGTTTAAGGGCGGCAAAGGCATTGCCACTACCCTGGGCGTTTTATGGGGCTTATCGCTAGGGATTCCCGCCTTAAAATTGATCATCGCTTTAACTATCTTGACGTGGGTGGTGGTTTTTCTGCTCGCCCGGATTATCTCCGTAGCTTCAGTAATTACCGCCCTGGCCTTACCTATATATACTGCCTTATTGAGGCAGGGTAAAACTCTATTTTTCCTCAGTCTTATCCTTTGCTTCTTCGCCATCCTGCGCCACAAAAGCAATATCCAGAGAGTCCTGCAAGGTAAAGAACCCCGCCTCAAATT
>CAZKSS010000035.1:0-11304 GCA_964555545.1 uncultured Planctomycetales bacterium | reverse complement strand
AAAGAAAACGCTTTCTAATTTCGCCGATATCGCCTTGAAAACCTATAAGTTACGATGTTATACTTTGCTTGGGATGGAAAATTAGGCAGATTTCTCGAAAAAGCTAACCCGCCAAGTTTTGTGGCGGGGGCGCAAAGCCCATAGGATCCCCACCCCTCGCCGAAAGGCTCGGGGTAAACCAGCCACGAGAGGTGAAGGGATAGCCGGGTTGCCGAAAGAAATACGAGGAATACTTTAGAGGTAACCCGGCTTTGTTTTATGGCAACTCAACTATTGCCGTAGGGACTGTCCCCCTCAGGGCTATAACGTAGCAACCCTAAGGGGACTGTCCCGAACCCAAGCGAGAAATGGATTGAAGGCGCGATAAGTCAAAAAGGAGCCTAGCATGCGCGACTTGGTGTTTAAAAACTTGACCTCGGATGATAAGAGAAGAAGGGTAATCATCAGCTCTGAAATTGCGGACAAGCAGGGCGTACGTAGTGTGATCCATCGCCACTTTATCTGTCTGATAAAAGAGCTCAAGGATAGTACGCCAGAAAGGCCGATGCCTTATCTCTATGTTCTTAAAGAGCATAATAATAAAGAGCAGAGGGAGAAATTCTTCTGTAAGATTAAAGGGAGTATTTGCGCGGTAAATAAAGGCAGGTTATTTCTTATTCTTTTTATGCATTCGCTCAAGATTTGCCTGATTGCCCTACCGCAGGATGTGCTTGAAAATTAAAGAGTTTTGGCCTTGACAAAAGGCTTTAGGTAAGTTATACTTTGAAAGAAGTTTTTAAAACTATTTTATAATCCGGCATTTCCCGATTATGGAGGTAACCGGGAAGATGCCACGGAGTTTCCAGCCGGATTGACAAAATGGGTCAGTCCGGCTTTTTATTTGACAACTAACAGAAAACGAGGTATAGTGGCCCCAAAAAGGGGTGAGAAAATGCAGAAAAAAATCTTAATTCTGAGTCTGGTAGTAACAATGGTAGCGATGCTGTCCCCAGCCTTTGCCGATAACTTTAATCTAAGTTACACCCTTACTGAAGGCGGCAGTGAACTGCAATTAGACAGCTCTAATCCCTACCGCGGGGTGCAGATCAGCGTGCAATCTGATACTACGCGTTATGAAATCTGGCAGGACATCGTGATGCCGTTTGAAAACAGGGACGTCCAGGGCGAAACCTTAGGAAGGCATCTGGTGATGCGCAAGATCGAGCAAGGCACCAGCAACGGGACATTTTACGTGCAGTCTTCTGATGTCGCCGTCAGTAGCGTTAAAAAGATATATACCTCTAACGCTGCGGGCGCGGTAAACTTTACTTTAGTCTACGGGATTACCGGTATAGAGGATTTAGAGCCGGGGCACTATTACGGCAAAATCAGATATACCTTAAAACCCATAGGTTCTGCCCGTGAGGAAGTGCCCCGATATTTAGAGGCCTATGTAACCATCAGCCAGAAGCCTGGGGTAGCGCCGGATATTGAAATCATCCCGGCGACAGGTTTAGGCAGCATTTATCTTAACCCGCAAAAGCCGGATAAACAGGCCTTTGACGTGCAGGTAAAGATTAATCGCAAGACCAAGAATTTTTTCAGCATTACCCAGGTTTTAAGCGGGCCGCTAGAATCTGCAGAAGGTAACCAACTTGATTATCCGGCAGTGAATTATGTTACCAGCGGCGTCAGCCAGGGAACATCAGTAAATAGAATTACCCCCTTCTCCTTGGGCAGGATGGATATTTATAACTCCGGGCCAAACGGCAAGGCAGATGATAATTTTATCATCACCTATGGTTTGGGGGATTTCTCGCAAGTAAGGGCAGGCAGGTACCGCGGCAGACTTAATTATTACCTGGAAAGATTAAATCAGCCGCCCAAACTTTTAAATACCCTGGAAGTAGAAGTTGAAAATAGCCGCGTTTTTGATTTGCTGATTACGCCTCAGGAGCAGAAGACGCGAATTGAATTCCAGAACCTCCAGCCGAAAGAGCCGCCGCGGGTGAGCGAGATGATTATTGAGATAAAAAGCAATTTAGGCAAGCCCTATCAGGTAAGCCAGAATCTCCTTTCGGAGTTAACGGATACCAAGGGGAATATTATACCTTTAGAAAACTTTACCATCAGAACAGAGAGCCTGGATACCAAAGGCACTTTGAAGATTCCGGAAAAACAGGCCATGAAAAAACAGGATACGGTATTATTTGTTTCCGATGCCAAGGGCTCTGCGGACAAATTCAAGATTATCTATGAATTGACCTCTCCGGATGATTTAATCGCCGGAGATTATTCCACGAGGATTACCTACGCGTTGTTAGAAATATAGGAAAGGAGGTGAAGACAAGATGAGAAAAGATATTCTAGTGATGATGATGGCATTGGTGTTGGCTTTGGCTTTGACTACTCCTTGTTTTGCTGCCCCTGTCAAAACCAAGACTATCAACGTCACGGCTACGGTTCCCACCTTGAATGACGGGTTAAGTGTAGCCCTCTACAAGATTACGCCGAGCGCAGTGGATTGTACAGGCGCCAATGACACTTGGCCGGCTGCACCTAACGCCACCAGCATAGCCTTCGGAACCCTCGTCAGGAGCGGCACCTATAACATCTGGATGGGTTCTGTATATTATGCCATGGATGTGGCTGTGTTGGACAATAGCGGAACCGCCTGGACCGTAACCCATACCAGGACTGCGATAACGAATGGGGCTGGTCTGCATTTGAACAACAACGTAAATGCGGTGTTTTATAAACTGGTCTATGATCCGACAACTCACAAAATGATACCAGTGGAACCACCCATTTACAAGATACGTTATGCAGACAGCAATGGTAAGACGGTTACGAAAACCCAGGCTGCGGGGATGTCCTTCCGCATCTACTATGGTATAGCCACTGGTATTGGCCCGTCGGATCCGAATCCGCATGGCTGCACCACTGATGCGGCAGCGAATATGGCCATTCCCCTAACTCAGACAGCAGGAGCGTATCAGGGCCAGGTTACTCTGACGCTGACACCATAAGTTAAAAAAGAAGCATTCTATATTTTTTCTTGAATAAGTGCTTAGGGAGGGATATACTATATCTACCCGCTGGTGGGTCCCAGCGTGGTAGAGGGTTGTCTTTATGTCTTATTATAAAAAAATAATCAGTGTCCTTGCTTTCTTTGTCCTCTGCTGCAGTATTTCTGCCTGGGCGATTAATCTACCCTATCTAGACAAGGCCAAGATCAGATTAGCCATTGCACCCGGTGAGACTAAATACGGCGAGATTAATCTGGAGAATCCGACCAATGAGCCGGTTTCCATGAAGTTGTATTTAGAGGATTGGTCTTACTCTGCTGATGGCAGCGGCTCAAAAGAGTTTGCCGTGGCTAATACTACTCCTCTTTCCTGCGCCCCTTGGATAACCTTTTCTCCCGCAGAAATCAATATTCCTCCTTTTGGCAAACAGAGGATAAATTATTCTGTGAAAGTGCCTGCGCAGGCAGAGGGCGGGCATTACGCCACTTTATTTTTTGAGACTAAACTAGGAGAACCGAATGTTTCTACCGCCGAGATGGGTGCGGGAATAAGCGTGGCCTTACGCATCGCTGCCTTATTTTACGTAGAGCCAGAAGGTACGATAAAGCGCAGCGGCGAATTCAAAGAACTATCCTTAAAAAGAAATAATGCCACTAGCCCTCTTTCTATTTCCGTCGTCTTTGAAAATACCGGAAACGTGGATATTACCTGCGGCGGAACATATCATCTCATGGATAAAGAAGGCGTAATCTATGCCCGGGGAGAATTGAGCGATGCTTATACCTTTGGCGGGCAGAGTGCAAAGATGACTGCCGTCTGGAAGGAAGCCATACCCAAAGGAAAATACGACCTCGTTTTTACTTTTGACTTAGGCAAGGCGCTGGAAGAGGCAGAGATGGACAGGGGGCCAGTAGTGGTAAAAGAAGCCGAGGTTGAGATCGGCGAAAATGGGGAGGTTGCCAACGTCGGCCAGATGCAGTAAATTATTATGCTCTAAAGAATGGTGGTAAAGGAAAAGGGATGAGGATGAGGAAAATCCCTTTTTTCTTTAATAAAGATATTGTATAATATGAGGTTAAGTAAGACGAAGCCGAAAAATATGAAAAAGGCCCTAGCCATTTTATTGATATCCGTATTTTTAAACTCGACAATCCTACCTTTATACGCCTCTCAGATGTCCGCCTATTTATGCGAGATAGGATTGAAATTTTATCAGCAAGGCAGGTATGACGAGGCCCTACATGAGTTCCAAAAGGCCTTGATGGTAGAGCCTAATTATGAACCGGCCTTAAGATACATCCGTACGATTGAACAAATGGGGATGCCCCAGAAAGAAGAGGTTATTCCCCCTAGTTTTAAGCCGGAAAGTAAAACTTCCTCTGGCGCAATTCAGGAAATTCTGGATTTAGTAGAACTCCAGCAGGAGATGCTTAACCTCAGGAAGTCCACTATAGCATATGGACCCGCTCTTCCTCAGCCGGCTCTTTTAAAGGCGCCGGCCACAAGAAAAGAAGCAAAGTCAGCCTTACCGCCCCCGGTTTTGGCTCTGGATGATTCCTTATCCAAGATCCCCCAGCCGATAAATATTGAATTACATAAGAGCATAATTTTAGCGGGAAAAAATATTCAGCGTTTTCTGGTTACCCAGCCGAATATCCTCAGCGTCACTAAAAAAAGCCCGGATGAACTTCTGCTTACTGGGACAGATATAGGTTATACCTATTTACACGTCTGGGACGATAATGGCCGCTGGACTACAGAATGGTTAGGGGTATTTCCGCCGGCTGAAGGACCCACTTACGAGGAAGAGATAAGGCGCAGAGAAGAGAGCGGGCGTAATTTTAAATTGAATTACAGTTTAGACTGGGCTGCTTTTGAAACCGGCAGCAGGTTCTATAATATGGGCAGGACCACCTATAACTGGACGCATAGTCTGGGTTTAAGCGGCCCTACCCCTTACGGAGACATTGATTCCGCGATTACTATACGCAAGGATTATCTGACGCACGCGGATCTTACCTACGCGACCATAGGTCTGACTAACGCCCGCATCGGGCCTTTTAAAGATTTTACTATCCGCGGACTGGACTTTAATCCTCCCTTTTATAACCTGGCTTTTCCCGGCGAAACCTTAAGAGGCGGGATGCTTTCTTCCCCTGCCTTTAACAAAAAGATAGAATATACGGCCTTCTGGGGCAGAGAAGGAGGAGGCCGTTACGGCAATCTTTCTCCCACCTTAGCCAAGACAAAAAATCTATTCTTAGAGGGTTTTAACCTCAATTTTTCGCCCACAAAAATCCAGGATTATCAGTTTAGTCTGCTGCACGGCTGGGGTAGGGATAGAGATCCTCTCTTAAGCAAGTTTGATTATGACCTGATGACCAGTTGGAATTTTGAGCAATGGGGGGTTGATTATGAGGTAGCGTACGATTCCAAAAAATTCGCCAATCTTTTAAACACCCATTATCGGCAGCCCAAGATAGATTTTACTACCCAATTAAGGGATATCAATAAATCCTTCAATAGTATTATCGGAACGGGCTGGGACCAGGGTGAAAGGGGAGCGCTTTTTAATCTAAATTATACCCCCACCGAGAAGCTGAATATGACCAGTAGTTTGAATTTTTATCAGACCCGCCTCTACCCTGCCGAAGATAATGAAAACCGCTGGAACCAGGACTTTAATTGGAATGCCTCTTATCAATTTGACCCTTTGACCTCGACAACTTTAAATTATTCCTTGAGTAATGACTTAGGGCAGATTTCGCAATATCGTTATCAGGACGGCGGTTTTAGCCTGAATCGCAAATTCAAACTCTTCAGAGATATAGATATGTTTATTGATTACGACCATAAGGAGAACAAGAGTTATACTTCTCATAGTTCAGATTATATTGACGAAAGGTTCTTTGCCGGCATAAGGTTTAGCCTCATCGGCCAGTTATATTATTACCTGAATAAAGAGATCAATTGGCTGAAGATTAGGTATACCCATGACCGGGCTATGCCCAATGCCTTGGAGACCGGACTAGAGTGGTCAGACCAAGTCGGCTCTACGCCATTTTACGGAGACTTCCGTTTTACTTATCGGGACGAGGAAGACACGGAGTCGCCTTTAAGCTTTTTGTCCGGCGAAGATTATATAGAGGGTTATACTGAATTATCCTATCGGCCGACAGACGGAACGGAAATATATGGTTCCTGCCGCGTCCGGAATGTCTGGGCAGATAACCCCTCAGTAACTAAACACATAGAGGCAACTCTTAACGGCGGGCTGCGTTATGTTTGGGATACCGGCTTACGCTGGGAATCCGTGGGCAGCATCGAGGGGTATGTCTTTAAGGATTTTAATTCTGACGGCCTAAGGCAGAGGGATGAGCCGCCTGTAGAAGGGGTTAAGGTCTGGTTGGGCAAGGACAAATTCCAGGTTACGGATATCTTTGGTTATTATCAGTTTAAGCAGGTAAAGGCGCGCAAGGCCTATGTGAGCTTAGATACCTCAACCTTACCCCGAGGTTTTATTTTAACTGTTCCGGTAACCCAGGAAGTAGCCATTACCCATCATCGCATATCCAGAATTGATTTTGGCATTATCTCGCGCTCCGAGATTTCGGGCTATGTCTTTGAAGATACAGACGGCGATGGTCAATATACCAGAAACGATAAGGGTATTAAAGGCGTAACCTTGATTTTAGATAAAGCCAAGACAGCAGTGACGGATAATTCTGGAAGGTATTCTTTTACGAATGCCCCTGTCGGTGAACATACCATCAGCGTAGATCTAGATACCCTGCCTATTTATTATCTTCCCAAGAGCGCCATTATTAAGAAGATTAGCCTTTTTGAGGGCGTGACCTACATCTATAACATTCCCCTAAAAAGGATTGAAGAGTAACTAACGGCTGTAGAAGGTCTTTACCAGCTGTTTTTCTTTTTGGGTTTCTTCTTGGATCATCGGCGGTGAGGTGTCCTTTTTTTCTTCTTTTACGGTATCCTGTTTCTGTTCTGTCTGTTTTATTTCCTGTTTTACTGAATTCTGCTCCAGAAAAGGCGGGGCGTTTACGCCCGGGATAGCCGGGATGGTTACGGATACCGCGACAGAATAAGTGTCTCCCCCAAAACTTATACCCACCAGAAATAAGACGAGCGTGAAAGCGGTCATTATGCCTTTGCATAAGAGATTTTTCATCGCCCACCTCCTATTTGGGACTGACCCCCTTTTAGTCTATTTTCAAAATCCTTTTCTGACTTTACATTTTCTCCGCTGATATTTAACTGCTTGGCAAAATCTACCAGCCAGGCAATGAGTTTTGCTCGCGAGAGCTTAAGGCCGGTGGAGAAGAGGGCGTCTTTACCCAGTTTATCCAAAAAATCTACTTCCCTGCGGTCTAAGAAGGTGACCACGCGTTCCCTTTTTTCTGTGCGAGTAATATTTTTCATCTCTTCTCCCTAACAAAAACGCCCAAGCAGATTTTGCCTGGGCGCATTAAAACAAAACCCTAAAGGCATTCTTTAGGGTCTTTCACTCACTCTTTGGCAGCCCTTCTATCCTTCGACGCGGCCTTACAGCCTTGCTCAGGACAGGTAGCTTTGCGCCCCAGCATTACTGCTAGTTTGCCTTTATCAGTAGTCTGTTCCTAATTGTCAACCCTTTGACTTCGCTCAGGGTTAATGTTGATCCTGAGTCTATCGAAGGATCAATTAAAGTATAACACAGAATTGGGCAATTTTCAAGATGGGCAATTGCTAAATTTATAAATTTAGCTAGGGACGTCTTTCAATCCAATCGGAAGGGTGTCCCCGACGGGGACACCCTTTGCTTTGAAATCAAAGACGTCCCTACTAATCTAGATATATGTCAATGTGTTTGACTTGACGGGATCTTATTTGTTGGGCATAAGGAGAAGGTATAATATCCGAGGAGATTTCCACGGGATTTCTATCTTTATCATTAAAGGCAATGCTTTTGACTCTGGCAGCCGTTTTACCAAAGGCATCTTTTCTTTTAGGATTATGATAAGTAACGCAAATTTTACTTAAGAAATTAAAACTATAATCGCCTTTGCGGTCAAATAACCAACTGGCAAGAACGGGGCGGAAGCCTAAATTTAACTCTCTCTCCTGATTTAGAAAAAACGGCTCTTTGCCGATATTCATGATCAGCCACATCTGTAAAAACTCCGCCGTCGAGCCGGAGAGACGGGCCACAAATCCGTTTCCCTGCAGGCGTTTATCCGCAAAGGCGCTGGAGACCAAGAAAGATGAATTTTCCAAAATGCTTCGGCCGTATCTTCCAGGCGGTTGAAAGGGTATGAGGATATTCTTGAAATCGCGGTAAAATTCTGCGTAGAGGCCCTGTTTGAGAAGTTCCAAAATATATTTATATTCCATATGTAGCCATACGGACTCATGCTCCAGCCACCCCGGAGTAAATACCCTGACCCTGCCGATTTCCAAAGGACAGTCCTTTAAAGAAGCGGTTACCTTATACATCTTCAGTTTCCGGTCAAAGAGCGCGCTCTTCCTAGTACCGAGATAGATTTTTTGGGCGCTGTTTAGGTTATGGCTTAAGCGCAGGGCATGCATCTGGCTTTCTAAGAACAAAGGAAGTTTTATCTGTCTGAATTTTAGAGGTTTTATCGCGTGCCCTTTTTGCAATGCATACTCAGCAACCTCATTGATAAAATATCCGTAATAAACGTTATTCTTTGCGTCAAAGGCCTTAGCCAGGCCCCCGTCTATTTTTTTCAAGGCATTATTGAGGATATTGGCTAAATCTGAAGTCTGGACTTCCCGTTCCTTTCCGCTGAATCCCAATTTTGTCTTATACCTGTATTCTTCTTTTAATGCGTAGGCCTTGTCCCAGTATAAATAGTCTTTATCTGGAGAATTGCTCTCTAGGGATTCTTCGACCAGGCTGTTTAGGTCTTTGAGAAACTCATATATTTCCTCAGTGACGGAGATTTTTTCTATCTGGGTTTTCTCCAGGGTCTGCCGGATAAAAATAATGAGCCGTTTTAATTCAAAGGTTTCGCAAGTGGAAGAACCCAAGAGGCCGGGCAGGCCGTTTAAGGCGTCAAACCAATTCGGCTTATCCGCCTCCATCTCTATACCGCAACCAAAGGGATCAAGGGAGGCGAGTTTATTGGCCAGGAGGCACAATAATTTATTCATCAGGGTAGTCTGGTAGATTTCTCCGTGGCCGCAATCTCTACGCACGAAATGTGCATGGTCACTTCGTTTTCTGATGAGTTCGCGCTTGGCATTATCGGGCGCGACCGAGTGAAACTGCCTGACACGGCCGTCTTTTAAGACGTATTTTTCGCTACGCGGCCTGACGGTTTCGGTATTGTCAAAAAAGGCAAAGATTTTTTTATCCAAGACTATCTCTTTTAGTCTTTCCGGATAAACCGCTAGAAAATTATCCAAGAGGTCCAGGTTATAATGCCAGTGGTCAGTCCAGAATCCTTCCCCGTGTTCGGCCTCCTGATGTTTACTGGCTTGCGACAACAGAATATTCAGGAATTCCTCTTCTGACGTCTTTAATTTTATTTTATTATCTTGCAGAAAGAGGATTACCTCGCCGGGAGTGAAGGGCTTGCTCAAAAATGATAACAAGGTCTTTGTGTCTTTTTCCTCGAGTAAAGTTCTGACTCCAGAAGTATCTTTCAGGGTAAAATATGAGCCCTTGATGACCAGGGGGTTAAAGCCATCTGCCTGGATGAGATTAAAGAGCATCACGAGGTTTTCCTCTTTTACTTCGGGGTTAAACCAGACATCGCACCTGCGGTTTTGGTTTAAGTCGCGGTAATTACCGTTGCCTTGAGAAAAATAAGTGGGTTGCAGCTGGAATTTATTGTAATCTCTTTCCAGGTCTCCGTGCTTGCGGGAATATAGGTAAAATATGGACTGATGATTATCAGAGGCAAAAACTTCAGGATACCCGCCGCGGAGGATATTATCTAAATAGGTCTGTTTGGCATAGAGGTTGAATCGCTTAGAACTACTCTGCGTATCTATGTCACTTTGCAGGTCAGCAATAATTTTTTGGTTCTCGGATTTTTTTCGGCTGAGGTATGCGCAAGACGCAATTTTAGGTAGCAGCGAGTTGAGCATTTCGCGGCTGCGCATATATCCGGTAATCGTATAGAACGTCTTTTCTTGACCTTGGGCCAGATTGATATTCAGCAGCGAAAAGGCGCTGGGGGTTTTGGTTTTGATGACTTTTTGTTTGGGATAGGCAAAATTCTTGAGGGAGACAAATTGGCTGGGACAGGAGAAATCCTTAACCGGGCCGAAAATATCTTCGGGGTCAATAATAGGTTTTATAATTTCAGATTTTTTATTTGGGCAATGAAAAGTTAAATAGAAATTACCTTCTTTGATGCGGATTACTTCCGGTCGGTCAGTAGGGTCAACGTCTAATTTATAGAAAGGCACACCTGGTTTTAAGTTTTCTACATTCATCCAGGCCTCAACAGTGCGGCTGAGTTTTTTCAAGAATAGGTTAGTCGTGCCAAAAGGCACAACTTGCGGCAGGCCGTCCAGCAATTGCATTTTTTTTCCACTCCGTGAGATATTTTTTATGGTGACGATCCTTACCAGACCTGCGTAAGAGTCTTGGGGGATAGTAAAGTACTCCACCTTTACCTTAAGCCCCAGAGATAAATTATCCTCCTCGATTTTTAAGTCAGAGGAAGTAATCACCATTTTATTGCTTGACTGGAAGCCTGAATTTACAAAGTCGTGATGGAAGGGCTCATAGAAGATTTTTTTCTTGCCGGAATTTAATTTGATGAAGGTGCGAAAACCCAAGGAAGAGACGAATTGCCAGGCCTTGTTGGCTGGGAAAAATTCTAGTATGGAGTGGTCTTTGTCTTTGGTCCCGAAACTGGCGATGGCCTGGCCCCGATTAACATAGAATACCCACATCGGGATGCCGAATTTACCGGCGATGCCGGGAAAGAAATTGGCAAAAGGCTTAGCCAGATGGTAATTCTCTATGACAAATTCACCGCTTGGCAGAAGGTAATATTTGGGTTTCATAACTAACCTATTTTACCTACTTTGCGCTCTTTGTCCACAAAAATCTTAGGGACGTCTTTGATGCCAAAGCCAAGGGTGTCCCCGGGTCATAAAATCGCTCTTTCTGGGGACACCCTTCCAATTGGTCCAAAAGACGTCCCTCGATTAGGATGAAAGACGTCCCTAATAGTTTCTAATAGTTTTTGACTTTTGGCCTAAAGGATGTTATTATAAAAAGTTAAATATGGGGGAGTGATGGCGATAGATAGAG
>CAZKSS010000034.1:0-12632 GCA_964555545.1 uncultured Planctomycetales bacterium | reverse complement strand
TATAGGAAGAATGCAAAAATTCCAGATTTCAGATTATATTCCCCCATTGCCCTGCTTAATATTTTTAATAACTATGAACCTATGAGAATATATCTGCCAAAGTTTTTTTTAAAAATTAATAATCCCAGTAAAATAATATTGAAAATGATTAATTTTTTACCTACCTATACTATAGTTCTATAGTTCTGCGAAGAATAGGAAGATAATGGATAAGATTAGTTTGCCTTTTGTTTCGTTAATTATACCTTGTTATAATGAAGAAAAATTTATTGCCCAGTGCCTGGATTCTATTATCGGCCAGACTTACCCTAAAGAAAAACTTGAGGTTTTAGTAATAGACGGCATGAGTATCGATGGAACAAGAGCCATACTTAAAAACTATATTGTAAAATACCCCTTTATAAGATTATTAGAGAATCGGAAAAAAATTTCTCCCCTTGGTTTAAATATCGGTATTAAAAATGCAAAGGGAGAATTAATAGCCATAGGAAGCGCCCATTGTAGATATGACGAAAGGGCCATATCGGAATCTGTAAAATACGGTTTAGAATATAATGCCGATAATTTTGGCGGTAGGGAAATTGTCCTGCCCGGCTGCGGCACTTTCATCAGTAAAGCAATAGCCTTGATATATGCGCATAGTTTCGGGAACGGCAACGCCTATTATAGGAAAAAAACCAATGCCGAAAAACCGCTACTGGTAGACGATGTTGTGGATTCCCCCTTTTATAAAAAAGAGGTATTTAGCCATATCGGGCTTTTTAACGAGAATCTTGTCCGGAATCAGGACATAGAACTAAATTTAAGATTAAGAAAAGCCGGGGGCAAAGTATTATTTATACCCAGTAGTATAACTTATTATTTTGCCAGGCCTAACCTAAGACAATTCTTTAGCCAAAATTTTTGGAGCGGATTCTGGATCTGCTATAGTAATAAATTTACCAAAATGGCATTTTATCCCAGGCATTTAGTGCCCGGTGTTTTTGTGGTTTCATTATTTAGTACTCTAATAGCCGCATTATTTTACAAACCTTTTATCTATATTTTTCTCATGATTACGGCAAGTTATTTCACTGCCAATATAATTTTTTCTCTGGAAATTTCTCTTAAGCAGCAAATTAAATACTTTCCTTTCTTAATGATGTCATTTCTTACCCTGCATTTGGCCTATGCGTTAGGTTTTCTCTGGGGTGCCCTAAAGTTAAGCCAGGCGAAAAGCAGATATTTATTTAAACGGTCGTTAGATTTTGTCTTGGCGCTGTTCGGGACAATTATTTTCTCGCCGCTATATATCATAATTCCCTTAGGCATTTACCTCGAAGACGGCAGACCAGTTTTTTTTCTCCAGGAGCGTATCGGAAAGAACGCAGAGCCCTTCCGGTTAATTAAATTCCGGACGATGACTTACATAGAGAGGCCGTACGCTGACATTGACTTGCTCAAGGATGACGCGCGTGTTACCAAGATAGGCAGGATTCTTCGGGCAACGGCTATGGATGAACTCCCGCAGTTGATAAATATATTAAAAGGTCAGATGAGTTTTGTGGGGCCCAAGCCTCTTCTCTCTACCATAGAAGACGCAGAATTCGTCCGCTATAGATATCTGAATGAAGTGCCGGGGTATGCAGAGAGGATCAAGGTCCTACCCGGATTAACCGGCATAGCCCAGATCTATACCCCGAAAGATTCTTCACGGCAAGAAAAATTTGCCTACGACATTGATTACATAAAAAGACAGAGCCTCTTATTGGATATCAGACTTTTGTTAGTGTCTTTTTTTATAACCCTCAAGGCCCGCTGGGAGTCTCGGGGTAAGAAAATATAAGCGATGAATATTTTAACCTTTGACCTCGAAAATTGGCTGGAGTCATCTTGGGAGATATTTCCTGCGGATATGCGCATCTCTCAGGGGCAGGATGATTATTACGCAAATTTTCTGGAAATGAATACCAGAGAACTCTTGGACATCCTGAAAAAATATTCTACTCAAGCGACCTTTTTTGTCTTGGGCTCCGTCGCCTATAAATATCCTAAATTGATAAAAATTATTTCTCAACAAGGACACGAGGTCGCTACCCACGGACTCCATCATAGATGCATTTATAAATCTAATCCCGAGGAGTTTAGAAGAGACGTTTCAGAGTCGGTGCATCTATTGGAATCAATAATCACGGAAAAGGTCTGGGGTTTCCGGGCGCCCTATTTTTCAATTACCAAGGATTCCCTTTGGGCTTTGGATATATTGGAGTCTCTCGGCCTAAAATACGATTCCAGCATTTTTCCTTTTAAAAGAGGCAACCTCTACGGTATTCCAGATAGCCGGAGGTTCCCCTATAGGTTAAGCGAAGATTTCTGGGAATTCCCCTTGGCCACGGCTAGGATATGGCATTATAATATTCCTATCGGAGGAGGGGGTTATTTTAGATTACTTCCTTATTGGTTTATCCGGGGTTCGCTTAGGAAGATTGATAATTTATCAGAGCCGGCGGTAATTTATTTGCATCCCTATGAAATCAATCCTGCAGAATTAAGGCGCTCTTTCCCCGGTGAAAGCCGTAAGTTTAAATTTATAAAATATAGCCAGGCGATTGGCAGAAAGAGAATAAAAATAAAATTAATCTCTTTGCTGAAAGAGTTCAACTTTACCAGCATAAAAGGTTACCTTTCCCGTGGAAAGACCGGATAGTGTCTGTATAAAAGAATATTTCCAGAAGTATGCCGAAAATTTTGATAGTTTATACTCAAAAAATAGGAATATATTTTTACGCCTCCTAGACGCCTTATTTAGAAGAGACATCCACCAGAGATTTGTCCTTACCTTAAGAGAATTGGGGGACTTGTCCGGCAGGAGCGTATTGGATGTCGGTTGCGGCTCAGGCAGATATTGCGTGGCCTTGGCCAAAAAGAATGCCTTACTGGTTATGGGTTTAGATCTCAGCGAAAATATGCTAAAATTAGCCCAGGATTTGGCGTCCCGTTCAGGCGTGGGCGGTACCTGCAGATTCATAAAATCAGACTTTGAGGATTTTTCTAGTCCCGAAAAGTTTGATCTTTCCCTAGCCATAGGCGTTTTTGACTATGTCAGAGAACCCGATAAATTTCTCCGGAAACTCAAAGCATTAACAAAAACAAAAATAATCGCTAGTTTTCCCAGGTCTCTATTTTTTAGAACCCTGCAGAGAAAGATGAGATACCAAGGCAAAGGATGCCCGGTTTTTTTCTATGATAAAAACAAAATAATAGAATTATTCACTGCCTGCGATTTAGAAAATATTTTCATCAAAAAACTACAAGGTGACTGGTTTGTCGCAGCCACATTGTCTTAATACGAAAGTAAACCGAATGTTTTTTATGACCTTAAGAGTAAGATGGGAATTTGATAGGAGAGAACTAAATTGAAAATACCTTTATCGCGTCCCGATATATCCCAAAAAGAAATTAAAACTATCATTGAAGTCTTAAAAACGCCGTATTTAAGCCTTGGTTCAAGGATCACAGAATTTGAAGAAAAGTTTTCCGAATTCATTGGTGCAAAATATGCGGTTGCGGTAAGTAATGCTACCTGTGGTTTACATTTGATAGTTCGGGCATTAGAAATAGACGACGGTGATGAGGTAATCACTACGCCTTTCAGTTTTATCTCTTCAGCAAATTGCATATTGTTTGAGCGCGCCAAGCCGGTTTTTGCAGATATCGATCCCGATACCTTAACCATAGACTCTAAAGAGATTGAGAGAAAAGTTACCAAGAGGACAAAGGCGATATTAGCCGTGGATGTTTTTGGCCATCCGGCAGATTGGGATGCCATATCCAGAATTGCCCATCGATACGGTTTGTATTTAATTGAAGACTCGGCAGAGGCATTAGGTTCAGAATATAAAGGCAGAAAATGCGGGACCTTTGGGGATGCAGCAGTTTTTTCCTTTTATCCTAATAAACAAATCACCACCGGCGAAGGCGGGATGGTAGTTACTTGCCATAAAGAAATTGCTGAACTCTCCAGGAGCATGGCTAACCAAGGTAGGAGAGTGAAAAATGGAAGTTGGGCTAACCATGAACGTTTGGGATACAATTACCGCATCAGTGAGATAAATACTGCCTTAGGCATTGCCCAGATTTCAAGGATAAGGGAAATCTTAAGTAAGCGTCAGAAAGTTGCTAATATCTACCATAAGAAATTAAAAGGGATTGATGGTATTAGAATTCCTTTTGTGGGCGTGGATGTAAAAATGGGTTGGTTTGTTTATGTTATCCTACTCTCAGGGCAATATTCAAAAAAAGAAAGAGATAAACTTATTAAAGAGATGGCTAAGCGGGGGATCGAGTGCAGGGATTATTTCTCATCTATACACCTTCAGCCGTTCTATAAAAAGTTATTTGGTTATCAAGATAATGATTTTCCTGTTTGCGAAAGAGTTTCTGCAAGGACAATGGCTTTGCCATTTTATAATAACCTATCTAGAGAAGATATTGATTACATCGTAAATAATCTTCAGGAGGTCTTAGGCAGTGTTTAAGGGCATCGGTAGGCAATATGGAGGGATGAGGTTTTTCTTACTAGTATTGATTGATATCATAGTTATCTTGGTTTCATTATTTATTGCGTTTCTTTTAAGATTTGAAGGTAACATACCTTTACATCTAGGGCGCTTTATCAACATCGCCCTTATTTTTATTTTAGCAAAGATTATCATATTTTATTACCTCGGACTTTATCGCATTAGTTTTAGATATGTCGGCTTGCCCGAAATTCTTAATATCGCAAGGGCGCATATATTCAGTCTATGCGTTTTAGGTATTATTATCCTGATTTTTAGAGATACCCGTTTTTTATACGGATTTCCCCGTTCCATTATCTTTATTGATTTCTTTATTAGTTTTCTAACCGTTTCTTCTCTACGTCTATATAAACGTACATATTATCTTATGACGAGAAAGATGGCTTTAGGGGGAGAGAGGGTATTGATTGTCGGTGCCGGTGATGCCGGAGAACAATTATTAAGAAATATAAATGAAACTAAAAATTGCAGGTTTATGCCCGTAGGTTTTATTGATGATAACCTTGCCAAGAAAGGGCTGGCTATTCATGGCGTAAAAATATTGGGTAGCCGTAATGAGATTCCAGCCATAGTTAAGAGATTTAATACCGAAGTCGTCATCATCGCTATGCCGTCGGCTTCCTCTGGGATTATTAGAGAAACCGTGGATTATGTGCGCAAAGCGGGTATAACCAAGATTAAGATACTGCCCCCCCTGATTGAACTTATTGACGGCAGAGTAGGCGTAAAGGACATCAGGGATATGGATATAGTAAATCTTCTTGGCCGGCCGGAAATAAAGATAGATACGCAATTAATAGCAAGTTATCTTAAGGATAAAGTTATTATGGTTACAGGTGCAGCCGGTTCTATCGGCGCAGAACTCTGTCGTCAGATTTTACGCTATGCGCCCAAAAGATTAATTGCCCTCGACCAAGATGAGACAGGCATTTTTAATCTGGATAATAAGTTGAAGCAACACAATATCACCTGCATGGTGGGTAATATACAGGATATCCGCAAAATAGAGCAACTTTTTAGGCAATTTAGTCCCCAGATTATCTTTCATGCTGCCGCGTATAAACATGTTCCGCTAATGGAGGTTTATCCTGAAGAGGCGGTCAAGACGAATATTTTAGGGACACGTATTGTGGCAGAAGCAGCGCTTAAATATTCTGCCGAAAAATTTGTGTTTATTTCAACGGATAAAGCAGTGGTGCCTACCTCTGTGATGGGCGTCACCAAGAGAATTGCTGAGATATTTATCAGGCAATTAAATCAAAATTCTAAAACAAGATTTTTAGCCGTGAGATTTGGAAATGTCCTGGATAGTCGGGGGAATATGCTGGAGATATTCAGACAACAGATAATGGAGAGGAAGGAAGTTACTATAACTGATCCGGAAATGGAACGATATCTGATGACTACTACCGAGGCCGTGCTTTTGGTTTTAGAGGCGACAGCGTCAAAAGAGTCTGCTATTTTCGCATTGGATATGGGAAAACTGGTTAAAGTCCTTGATTTCGCCAGAGAGGTAATTCGCCTATATGGCTATGAACCGGATAAGGATATTCCCATTGTCTTTACCGGTAAAAGGCCTGGCGAAAAGCTTTATGAGGAGTTAGTTTCTCCGCAGGAGCATGTATTGAATACAGAACATGCGAAGATTTTTATGGTCCGGGAAGAAGAGAATAATCTTAGACCTACATTTATAAAGAGAATGGAGGAATTAATAGATTTAGCCCAGAAAGGCGCTAGCAGGCAAGAGATTATTTCTTTAGCCAGACAGCTCATACCCCAACAATAATAGTTAATTCCGTTCCGTCTTTAACCTTGACAAAAATAACCCCCTGTGCCATACTAAAAATAAAGGAGATGATGGAGATGAAAAAGAGCACACTTGTCTTGTGGATAATTTTATTGGTGGTCTTGGGATTTTATATTTATTCTTCAGCGCAGAAAAAAGTTTCCCTGCCTAGACCAGAGACTAGCCTCGGAGAGGCCTCTTCCTACAACATGCCCAGCGAAGTCAAGACCGGCACTACGCAAGTAAGGAACGCCCCGGCGGCCAAAGGCAGCAAGGAACTTAAAGTTACCGGTCCGGTAACCGTCCTGGAAGAAAAAAATAAGGGGAAAAAATAAAAGACCTCATCTTATCCTTCAGAAGAACTTATAAGGTATTTACGGTAGTCATCTTATGTGTCTGTTTCTTTGTCTTTTACAATACCTACCTCGTTGACCATTCCCTCGTCAATCTCAGTATCGCCCTGGATAAGGCGGCCCAGGCCCAGACCCTAGAGGACTTTCAGAGATTAAAACCCCTCCTCACCTTGCCCGTATTAAAAGAAGTGGCTAAGAGCGATACCTCTAGCGCGGCAGTTTTCTTTATGGAGGCCGTGGAGAATATAGCTGCCACTGCCAAATCTCAGGACCAAATTGAAGATATAAAATTTTATCTCAAGAAATTAATCCGGGAAAAAGAGAAGCAGCGTGGCGGATTTCTGACTGCCCTTGACCGGGTCAATAACCGCATCTTCAAACCCCAGGTTAAATTATCCCGCCGGGATTTGGAAGCCAAGGCCAGGAGCTTATTAGCCGGCATCGCCGGGATTCAAGACCGGCTCCGACTCCAGAAGGCATATTATAATTTAGGGAATATCTATGTTCAGTTATCGGATCTGGCAAAGGCAGAAGGCGCTTTTCTAAAGGCAGTGGAATTAGCCCCTCAAGAGCCGTTGGCCATCAAGGCAGAATTTAACCTGGCCTGGGCCTGTAAAATATTAGGTAAACCGGAGAAAGCCATAACTTATTTTGAAGAATTAGCCAAAGAATTCCCGGAATCGGAATTAGCCGTGGCCAGCCACTACCAAGTTGCGGATACTTTGTATAAACAGGGCCGCTATGTGGAATCCCGCGATAAATATGCACAGGTGTCCAGCGCTTATCCGAGATATAATTCCGCGGATTTTGCGTTATTTCAGGCCGGCTATATCTCTTTTTACAATTTGGATGATAGAGAGGCAGCGGCGAAATATTTTTCTGAGTTAGGATTAAGATTTCCACAAAGCGGATTTAGCATAGAGGCGAATACGACGGTTACAGATACCATGGTCGGTGGAATGCGCGAAGAAGGATTCAGGATGCTCAGAGAGAAGAAGTATAATGAGGCCTTGGGGTATTTTGAAAAGGCGCTGGAGATAGCCCCTTTGGACACCCTCTCTTTAAGCGGCATGGGTTTAGGATACTACTGGTTAAATGACAAAGAGGCAGCCTTAGATAAAGCCGAGAGGACCTCCGAGATATCTTCGGCCCAGGAGATCGCTATTATTAATACCTTATTTATCTATATCAATTCCGGTAAAGTTGATGCGGCCATAGAGTTGGGCGAAAGGATTATCTCCAGGTATAAAAGAGAAATAAGCAGGCCTGAACTTTATTATAACTTAGGTTATGCCTACATCTTAAATGGCGCAATGGATAAGGCGGTGGACTGTTTTGTCCAGGCGCTCAATTTAAATCCGGATTTTATTTTCGCCTATAATAACCTCGGCTGCGCCTTATGGTCTATAGAAAGGTATAGCCGGGCAGTAAAGGCATTTAAAGAAGCCTTGGACCTGGATCTAGAATATGCCGATGCGCATTATAACTTAGGCGTGGCCTATTTTTATATGAAACGCTTTGAAGATGCCTATAGGCAATTTGAAAAGGCCATAGAGATTAATCCCCGCTATCAAGAGGCGCGCTCGTTTCTTGACCGGATAAAACAAATCCTGCATTACCAACCTTAGCCCAAAGATGAACCCGAGAATAGTTATCGTCGGCGCCGGACCCATCGGTTGCTACCTGGCTCAACTTCTTAAAAAGCAAGGGGCCAAGCCCCTAATCATTGAGGAGCATAACGAGGTAGGCCGGCCCGTGCATTGTACCGGCCTCATCGGCCATAAGGTCTTCGCCGAAAAACGCCCCTTTAGGCTTTCCTCTCGCGCCATCACCAATATCATCAACGGCGCAGTGATACATTATGACCGTCAGTATTTTAGTATCCATCGGGAAAGGGTGGCCTATGTGATTGACCGCGAGAGGTTTGATAAGGAATTGAGCCAAGGGCTGGACATCCTCTACCAGAATAGGTTCTTGGGCCTGGAAAAAAGCAAATCAGGTTATATCGTGGAGACCAATCAGGATGAGATATCCGCCGATATAGTCGTCGGCGCAGACGGCGCAAACTCTACACTCAGAAAGATATTAAATAGAGATGCCAATGGCATCAGCCATTACCAGGGCATACAATTGCGGATCAAGACCAAGCCGCGGTATAAAGACCTGGTAGAGTTATATCTGAAAGCGCCGTCTTTTTTCTGGGTGGTGCCTGAGGCGCAAGATATTGTTCGCGTCGGTACGATTTCTGAAAATCCGCATAAAGATTTAGTCGGCTTCCTGAAGGAAACTAAGATAAAAGGAGAGATCTTAGAGAGGTTCGGCGGAGTAGTCGCCGTGGGTATCTGTCCGCATACGGTAAGGGAAAATATTGCCCTGGTCGGCGATGCGGCCTGCCAGATGAAACCCTTAAGTTACGGCGGGATATATTTTGGCCTGAAGGCCGCTTCCATCCTGGCCTCCTGTATAAAAGAGAGACGCCTGCAAGAATATGACTCCAGATGGAAGAGAGAATTAGTTTCCGAGATAAAAATCGGCTTAAAGGCGAGGCAGTTTTATCGACGTTTGGATAAAGATGAATTGAGCAAGATTTTCTGGATATTGAAGACCCAGAAGTCCCTCATTGAAAAGATAGGAGATTTTGAAAACCACAGCCGCTTACTTCTAGAGATTATAAAAAAACCCCGCCTCTATCCCCAGATCGGCACGCTCCTGCCGATGTTTTTCAAAAAGATATCGGATTAAAGTTTCCTTTTATCAACCACAAATACGCTTCCTTCAACGGCCTTGGCTTTTTTCTTTATTTCTGCGGCGATGTTGGTGACCTCGCCGTAACTGGTGATGGTGCGGTGGCTGTTGGTTACTCCGGCTAATGAGATGGTCATTATGGGAAATTGTTTTACCGAGCCGTCCCGGGCATGGGCAACGATATAGCCCTGGCTTAAGTCTTCTTGGCTATAGAGGGAGCGGATTCTTTTATCAAATTCGCAAGTGATATAATCCGCAACCTCCTGGGCCTTTTCCGGCGTAGTCAAGAGGATAAAGTCATCTCCGCCTTCGTGTCCGACGAAATCATCAGCGTTGCCTTTAGTCTTGGCTGCTTCCTTAAATACTTCCGCGGTTAACTTGATGGCCTCATCGCCCTTGGCAATGCCGTATTTATCGTTAAAGGCCTTAAAATTATCCAGGTCGCAGTAGATGACCATGAATTTGCGATTTTCCTGAATGCGCTTAGTTACCTCTTCATGGATGACGATATTGCCGGGTAATTTGGTCAGGGGATTGGCGTTCTCGGCGCGCTCTTTCATCTTGATTAGTTCTTCAGTCATATAATTGAAGGTAGAGCCCAGTTCTTCTAATTCGTCGTTGGTATTGATATCCGTTCTTACTGAGAGGTCGCCGCCGGCAATAATCTTGGTGGTGGTATTGAGTATTTTTATCGGCCCGATGACGGTCTTGGAAAGCACGTATCCGAAGACGATATTCGCCAGGATAACGATGACAATCGCCGCTACTACCGGCAGGTAGACCTGGGATAGCGCATCCTGGACATTGGCCTGCGCTAGGGAGAGTTTGGCCACATAGGCCAGCGGTCCCCCGGACTCTTTACTTAATGCTATATATAGGTATAGTCTCTGCCTTACCCTGTCCAGTCCCGAGACAAACCATTTATTGATTAGGCTAGCGTTTTTTAGGTTTTCTATTTTATCCAGGTCTTTATAGGAGGCGCTTTCTCCGGAGGTTAGGTTTTCGCTGGAGGCAATGATTTTTCCTTCGGGGTCAAAGACGGTGATTGCCTTCACTAGTCCCGTATCTACCAGCGACTTGAGGGCGTTTTGCAGGTAACGAGATAAGTCCTCTTCGCCCACCTGTCTGATTACGGACTCTAAATTATTCTTGGCAATCATTGTGGAGAGGTTGGCCCGGTAGGAATCGTAGCGCAGGAGGCTGGCGAGTTGGTTATTGACCTGGATAAAAGTGAAGACGCTGACGAAGAGGACAGAGGAGACAATCATCAGCGTGGTGATGCGGTTTTGTAGCGTCAAGCGTATCAGCGCCATGGCAGCTTCAGTTTATTATAAATCTAAAGGCCTGTCAATTAAAAACCTACACTCTTGACGTTTCTAGAAGGTATGGTATCATATAACGTTATGCCTATGCGCAAAATTACCCTGATTTTAATTTTTATTTTTACGCTTCTGGTGTTACCTGTCCTTGCCCAGACCTCTGGCAAATCCGGTAACGTCCTGAAGTTGATGATTTTCTTTTCTCCTTCCTGCCAGCGCTGCATAGAAATAAAGAATAATGTCCTGCCTCAGATTCAGGAGGAATTCAGGGGTCGGTTGGAAATAGAATACCGCGATATCAGCGAGATTAAGAATTACGAACTCCTCCTGGGCCTGGAGAAAAAATATCATGTCCGTCTGAGCAATGCCTGGCCGGTATTTTATGGCGCAGGGAACTTCCTAAACGGCGAGGGGGAAGTCAAGGGAAACCTTAAGAAATTTATCAGTGAGGCATTGTTACGAAATGCCTCCCAGCAAGAACAGGGTAGTCTGCCGGCAGTAAATATCATTGAACATTTTAAGACCTTTAAGCCCCTGGCCATTGTGAGCGCAGGCCTCATTGACGGCATCAACCCTTGCGCCTTTACCGTGATTGTCTTTTTTATCTCCTTCCTGGCCTTGCAGGGATATCGGAGAAGGAAATTACTGGTCATCGGTCTTTCTTTTATCCTTGCCGTATTCTTGACCTACCTGGCCTTAGGCCTAGGGCTATTCGGTTTTCTTTACGAGATTAAGGGTTTCTGGCTGGCCGTGGAGATATTCAACTTTTGCGTCGGCGCCTTGAGTATCGCCTTAGGAATATTCTGCCTTTACGACATCTTTAAATTTAAAAAGACAAAAAAGAGCGAAGATATGATTTTGCAGTTGCCCGGGGCGGTAAAAAACCAGATCCACAGGGTCGTGGGTCTGCATTATCGGACCACCGGCCAAAAGCCAGCGTCGGCTCGACCCTTGTTTAAATTGCTTCTGGGCGCCCTGGTGACGGGGTTTCTGGTGTCTATCTTAGAGGCGATCTGCACCGGCCAGATGTATCTGCCGACCATCGCCTTTGTCTTAAAGACTACGCCCCTGAAATTAGAGGCCGCGGGGCTGTTGGTGCTTTATAACTTAATGTTTATTGCGCCGTTGGGCGTGATCTTTCTCTTTGCCTTGTGGGGAGTGACCTCAGAAGAGTTTGCCAGATTCTTGAAGAAGAATATTATCCTGGTAAAGATGCTGATGGCAATAATGTTTTTTGGCTTGGGCCTATTTTTATTATGGAGGGTTTGATGAGCAGGGCATATTTGATTTTACTCTTTTTGTTCATGGTCACTGCCGGTTGCCTGGCGGAAGATAATGCTATTGTGAAGTCGACTGCTGGAGAGGAAGCCGTTCAGGAGGCGACTAAAGCAGAAGACCCCTATACCTGGGATTTTGGTCAGGTAAAGCAAGGAGAATTGCAAAAACATAATTTTATTTTAAAGAATGAGTCCCAGAAAACCTTGAATATAAAAAGTGTAAATACCTCTTGCGGCTGCACGGTCTCTGAGGTCCAAAAAAATACTCTCCAGCCGGGAGAAGAAACTTCTATCGGGGTTACCTTTAATAGCAAAGGATATTCCGGCGCGGTACAGCAGTTTGTCTATGTCAACACCGACGATCCAGACAATCCGATTATAAAATTTACCATTAAGGCAGAGGTAGTAAAATCAGTTGATAGTCTATAGTCGATAGTCCATAGTAAAGATGGCATTCAAGTTTCAAGATTTGAAAGTATGGCGGAGAGCAATTCAGTTCAGTGCCGATATACACCGATTAACTAGAAAATTTCCTAAAGAAGAATTATATATTTTAACCAGCCAAATAAAAAGAGCGGCGGATTCTATTGCCT
>CAZKSS010000033.1:0-13443 GCA_964555545.1 uncultured Planctomycetales bacterium | reverse complement strand
GCGCTCACCATCAACCCTGAGCGAAGTCGAAGGGTTGATTTTTGATTTTTGATTTTTTTTGCTATCTCATAGATATAATCCCCTTGGTAATGGTCCTCGGGGAACTCAATTTTCTCGCCGCTTAACTCCTTTATTCGTAATTCCACGGATTTACCCAGGATATTAATCTGGTTGCCTTCATCATTAAGATAAAATTCTCTTCTTACCTTAAATCCGCAAAAATCCAAAATATTCGCCAGGATATCTCCTACGGCTGCCTGCCGGGCATGCGCCACAGACAAAGAACCAGTAGGATTGGCACTGACAAACTCGATTAAAACTTTCCTGCCCTTACCTATATCTACCTTCAGGGCGTCCTGGGGGCTAGTGATTATATTTTTTAGCTGCTCATAGAAATACTTATTACTGAAATAAAAATTAAGGAAACCAGCGCCCTCGGCCTTTACCTGGGCCACGTAATCCTTAACAGAGGACTTCTCTAGGTATTTATTTATACTGTCTCTTAAAATCTGCGCGGTAGCAAAAGGGGATTTCTGGAGGGTCTTACTGAGGCGAAGGGCGATATTTGTGGAGAGGTCTCCGAAACGGCTGTCCGCTGGTAGATCAAGGTATAAATCTTCGGGTAGAATTTTATCCCAAGATAGGTCTCTTAAGGCGCCTTTTAGTGCTACGATTAGTGACTCTTGAATATCTCTTTTCATGGCCAAATCCTGGGAGGCGCACTCTCTTGGCGTCAGACCAGAGGCGCTCTAAAGAATAAAACTCTCTCATCGGTTTATAAAAGATATGCACCACGACAGAGCCGTAATCTAGGACTACCCACCCGGACTCGTCAGTGGGGGAAACCTTAGAGAGAGATTTTATCCGGTCTTTATCTAAATCTTCCTGGATGTTTCTGGCAACCGCATTGACCTGCCTCAGCGACGTTGCGCTTAAGATAACAAAAAAATCGCAGAACGTACTTACCTTTCGCATATCCAAGACGACTACTTCAGATGCCTTCTTAGACTTTGCGATTGCCGCAATGCGCAGTGCTAAAGTTAGCACTTATTTTTTTCCTAAGATCCTATACATTCCTGTGCCGCAATCAGGGCATTTGCCTTTGACTGCCAAGCGGCCGTTTTTCATAGTGACTTTTTGTTCATCCTTCATTTCTTTGGATTTCTTGCATTTGACGCAATATCCTTTTTCTGCCATCTGCTTCCTCCTTTTTGGCTATTCTTCTTGAAGTTTATTTTGCTATAATATCACATGTTGTTTTTTGTGTCAATTTTTATTTGCTGGGTGCGTAGTTTGGACTTCTTCTATCTCGCCGATGATTTCCTCTACTAAGTCCTCCAGGGTGACCAACCCCAGTGTCTTATTATGTTTATCCACAACAATAGCAATCTGTATCTTCTGCGCCTGGAACTTTTTTAAGAGTTCATTCACTTTTAATGTGGGAGACACATAATAGGCCTGGTGGAGCAGGTCCGGCAAAAGAAATAACCCTTTATCTCTCAGGATGTAAAGCAGGTCTCGAGCATAAATTATGCCTACGATATTATCTATAGTGTCACTATATACCGGAAGCCGCGCATGACCCTCCTCAACAAAGATATTCAGCAATTCCTCAGGCGTAGAATTTTTATTTATGGAAACCATCTTTTCTTTAGGGACCATGACATCGCCGACGTTTATATCTCCAAACTCAAAAATCCGATGCAATAATTTTGTTTCTTCGTCGCTTAAAAATCCTTCCTCTTTACCCATCTCAATCATCAGGCGCAGTTCCTCTTCTGTAATCAAAGGGAACCTCTTACTCGGTTTTATTCTCATCAGCTTAACGATAACATTGCTTGCCCACATAAAGATAGCCAGGCATGGCTTGAATATCCTGATAAACGTCTCCATAATTGGCGCAATAAACAAAGCGATTCTTTCTGTATGTTTTATAGCCAGTATCTTGGGAGTTATCTCGCAGATAATTACGATAAAGAATGCGCTGATAAGCGTGGCTATCACTACACCCCATTTATAGCTGAAGATGAGCACGCATAGGGCGGTGACGATTGCGGAGATAGCAATATTAACGAAATTGTTTCCGGTTAATATCGCTACGATAAATTTATCGAGTTGGATAATTAAACGCTGAACGCTCTGGGCACGCTTTATACCCCTCGTTAACATATGGCGCAAGCGAATCCTGCTTAAGCTAATGATGGAGGTCTCCGCCGCAGAAAAGAAAAACGAAGCCAAGGCCAGAATTAATAAAACCAATAATATTAAAGGCATGGGAAATATGGAAGTAATTTTTAAGAAAGCCGCAGACGAGTGCATAGGTTATCCTCTTGCCCGTTCAGGGGACCGATCAAAGCCAGATTTAAATTTTTTTCTCTAAATATATCTTGCGCAACCCTGCGGATATCTTGACGTTTTACTAAATTTACTTCTTTAATAATTTCATCCAAGGTATAAGTTTTATCCAGACTTACTGTGGATTCGCCAATCCAAAGCATATGATCGAACGTATCCTCCAAGGCGAGCATCAGTTGACCTAAATAAAATTCTTTGGCGCGTTTAAACTCATCTTCGGTTACCGGCTGCTCTTTAATCTTGGTTAATTCTTCCAGAATTAATTTTATCGCATCTTCTACTTTATGATTATCAATTCCAGCGTGCACCACAAATGCGCCGGTATCATGGAAACGTTTGACCTGTGTGCCGATTTCATAGGCCAGGCCCCTTTTCTCCCGAACTTCATTAAAGAGCCGGCTGGACATATTTGCGCCTAATATTACATGCAAAAGCCCTAAGGGGTGCCTTAAAGGATGGTCCCTCTTAAAGCCATGGAACCCTAAGGCCAGATGCGTCTGCGCAGTATCTTTAGGCAAAATCTTCAACTGCGGCCTTATTTGTTCTTCCTTAACGGGAGAGAAATTATTTATGGTCTTATCTTTTAAAGGCCTAAAAAAATTCTTTACCCTTTTTACCAATCTCTCATGGTCTAATAAACCTGCTGCGCTGACAACGATATTCAGGGGGGTATAATTTTTTCTTTTATAGGCGTCTAATTCCTGCCTATTTATGCGGCTGACTGTTTCGGAGGAACCGATGATACTCATACCCAAGACCTGTCCCGGCCAGAGAAGTTCGTCTAAGAGGTCATAGACATAACTCTGTGGCAAATCCCGATACATCTTTATCTCTTCTAAAATTACGGTCCTTTCTTTTTCAATGTCTTCCTGGAGCAATGCCGGATTGATGACCATATCCGATAATATCTCCAGGGCTGAATCCAGGTGACGGCTGGGGAGTTTTGCCAAATAGCAAGTTGTCTCTTCAGTGGTAAAACCGTTTAATGAACCGCCTACGCCTTCAATGGCTTCCTTAATTTGGCGGCAGGAATATTTTTTGCTGCCTTTAAAGAGAAGATGCTCTAAATAATGACTAATCCCTTTGTTCTCCTGATTCTCATGCCTTCCGCCTACCCTTATCCATAACCCTAAAGCCACTGACTTCATTTCAGGCATATAATGCGTAATTACTCTTAGGCCATTATCTAAGCGGGTTTTTTTATACATGCTTTAAATATTCTACAAATCTGGTTACGTCTCTAACTAAGTTTTCTTTAGATAAATTATCTCTAATCTTTTTTACAATAGCGCTTCCCACGATTACCCCATCGGCAATTTTATAAATTTCTTTTACCTGTCTTGGCTGGGATACGCCAAAACCTACGCAGATCGGTTTCTGGGTTATCCTCTTCATCGCCCGCAGGTGCTCGCTCAGGTCTCTGGGTAAGGTCTGACGCGGGCCGGTAACTCCGGTTAAAGAAACATAATAGATAAACCCTCTGGCGATACGCGCGATATACCCTGCGCGCTGCCGCGAGGTAGTCGGAGCGATGAAACAGATTACGTTTAATCTGTGTTTATTTGCCAATTTCAAAAATGACCTGCCTTCATCCGGCGGGAGATCGGGAATAATTATGCCGTCTACTCCGTATCTCCTCGCCCTGACCACAAACCTCTCCTCGCCGAAACAGAAGATAGGATTGTAATAGGTCATCAAGCAAATGGGTATATCCGTCTCCCTGCGTATCTGTCTGACTAAATTCATTATACCCTTAAGGTTAACCTTCCTTTCCAGCGCGAATTGCGAGGCCTCCTGGATTATTGGCCCGTCGGCCATGGGGTCGGAAAAAGGAACACCCAGCTCGATCACATCCACGCCGATTTTAGCGAATTCCAGAACCAGTTTCCTGGTCACGGCTAAACTAGGAAAACCTGCAGTAATAAAGGCAATGAATGCCTTTTTATTTCTCCTTTTTAATTCACGGAATTTCTGATCAATCCTATTCATAGATTCAGCCTCTGGGCAACTACTTCTGTGTCTTTATCCCCCCTGCCGGAAAGGCAGAGTATTATTATTGAATTCTTTTTTATCTTACGGCTTAATTTTACTAGATACGATATTGCGTGTGCCGGCTCCAAGGCGGGAATTATCCCTTCGCTTTGAGATAATAGTTTAAAACCCTCTAATGCCTCTCTATCGCTTACCGCCACATACCTTGCCCGGCCTATTTTTTTATAATAGGCATGCTCCGGCCCCACTCCCGGATAATCTAACCCCGCGGCAATAGAATGCGCAATTTTTACCTGGCCAAACTGGTCTTCTAAAAGGCCGGATTTTGCGCCGTGCAAAACGCCTATCTTGCCGGAGACCAAAGTCGCCGCATGTCTTCCCGAGGCCAAGCCAAAACCTGCTGCCTCTACGCCGATAAATTTTACCTTTTTATCGTTAAAAAAGGGATAAAACAGGCCCATGGCATTGCTTCCGCCACCCACACAGGCGACCAAATAATCGGGCAATCTCTTTTCTTTTTTTAAGATTTGCTGTTTTGCCTCGCGGCCGATTACCGACTGAAAATCCCTGACGAGCATTGGATAAGGATGCGGTCCGGCAACGCTTCCTATAATATAATAGGTATTACGCACATTAGTCACCCAGTCTCTGATGGCTTCAGTCATCGCGTCCTTTAATGTCTTGGCGCCGCTTTTCACTGGGATTACCCGCGCCCCGAGGAGTTGCATACGGAAGACATTTAATTTTTGCCTCTGGATATCCTCCTCGCCCATATAAATATCGCATTTCAGCCCGAACATGGCGGCTACCGTAGCAGTGGCGACTCCGTGTTGTCCTGCGCCGGTTTCGGCAATAATGCGCGTCTTCTTCATCCTCAGCGCCAGAAGAATCTGGCCGAGGGTATTATTAATTTTATGCGCTCCGGTATGCAGAAGGTCTTCTCTTTTAAGATAAATTTTAGCCAAACCCAATTCTTTACTCAACCTTCTCGCCAGGTATAGTGGGGTAGGCCTGCCTGCGTATTCCCGAAGATAATAATCTAGTTCCCGGACAAATTTCTTATCCTGCTTCGCCCGGAGATATTCCTTCTCCAGTTGGTCAAGGGCGTAAATCAGCGTCTCGGGTACGAACCTCCCGCCGAAACCGTTAAAATGTCCTCTCTTATCCGGTAACATAATCTATTCTCCTCTATATACTGTATCCTGATAAACCATTACGGAATAAATCCATAAACTTGTCCCAGAAATTCCTGAAAAATTCTGCGAAATCCCTAAAATTATTCTCTAGGCCTGGGCCCATAAAAGGTGGATAATAAAAATAATGCGGGGCTGGCGGCTGGGCAAAAAAAGCTTTATAGACAATGAATTTGAACAGTAAAAAACTCAGATAAAAAAATAAAAATATGGAAAACACCGATAGTATTATAGTCAGCAAACAACCGACCAGGCAATTCTTCCACCAGCGCCCTTTTCTTAAAAACTCTCCGCAAAAACGGCACTTTATGGCATCGTCCTGAATTTCTTCTGCGCAATACGGGCATTTTTTCATATTACCACCTCTTGGCTGCAGCAATAAATTTTTTAACCTTGGCGTAATCCTTTTGCCCAGGTTTTATTTCTACGGAACTGGAAACATCTACCCAATTAGGATGCGCAACCTTTATCGCTTCTCTAACATTTCTAGCGGTAAGACCTCCGGAGAGAAATATTGGTTTAGTTATCTTATCTATTTTGCCTATCAATTCCCATTTAAATCTCTTGCCTGTCCCGCCTACTTTAGATTTTACAAAAGTATCGAAAAGCCAGGCAAAAGTCTTATACCTGGAAATATTCTTAAGATTTATCTTGTCCTTAATTCTGAAGGCCTTGATTATCTGATAACCTCTGAATCTAGCACAAAATTCGGGCAATTCATTGCCATGAAACTGCAGCATATCCAGTCTGCATAATCTAGCGATGCGTCGGATATTTTTTTCTTGAGCATTCACGAACACCCCGATTTTTATCACCGGCCGCGGGAGGTGCCGGATTATCTGGCTTGCTCTTTCCGGAACAATGTAGCGCGGACTTTTTTTATAAAATACAAAACCCAGCGCATCCGCGCCCTCTTCAACTGCAGCCTTTGCATCCTTCAGATTCGTTATCCCACAAATTTTTATTTTTATATTCTTTTTATTTTTGATTTTTGATTTTTGATTTTTTTCTATTACCATCCCATTAATTCTTCTACTTTTTTGCGGATATCCGGTGCCTGCATAAAGGCCTCGCCCACAAGAATCGCGCTCACGCCCAGAATTTCCAAGAACAATACATCCTGATAGCTCTTGATACCGCTTTCCACAACTACTACTTTATCTTTCGGGATTAAGGTAAACAATCTTTCCGTAGTCTTGAAATCGACCTCTAACGTATGCAAGTCGCGATTATTTATGCCGATGAAAGGAATCTTCATATTGAGGACCTTTTTTAATTCCTTTTCTTCGTGGACTTCTACCAGACAATCCAGGCCTAAGTTCCTGGCAACCTCCAGCAATTCGCTCAAGGTATCCTTAGTTAATAAATCCGCAATTAAGAGTATGGCATCCGCGCCGAAATAACGCGATTCATAAACCTGATAGGGCTCTAAAATAAAGTCCTTCCTTAAAATGGGGATAGAAGTGATTGCCTTTACTTCATTGATATAACTGATATTGCCCAGGAAAAAATCCTCTTCGGTCAATACCGAAATTGCCTGCGCGCCGGCGTCCTGGTAGGTCTTGGCGATCGCCTGGGGTATAAAATCCTGGCGGATCATGCCTGAAGAAGGAGACGCCTTTTTTATCTCTGCGATTAATGAAATCTGCCGGGGCTGATTAATCGCTTCCATAAACTTGCGCGGAGGCGCAAAATTCTGCATTTTAGATTTTAATTCTTCTTCGCTTAAGTGCTGCTTTGCCAAGAGAATTCTTTCTTTCTTCTTCAGCACTATTTCTTTTAAAACATCCCTCTTGGTCATCCCGTCTACCTAGAATATTCTTTTAATAATTCCAATTTTTTAAGGGCCCGTCCCGAATCTAGGGATTCAACGGCCAACCCGATACCCTCTTTGATGGATTTGGCTTTATTGGCAGCATATATGGCGCAGCCGGCATTAAGTAAAACGATATCTCGGGCAGGGCCCTTGTGCCCATGTAAAACATCCATTACTATTCGCTTATTCTCTTCGCTATCCCGACCCAAGAGATCCTGCGGTTTTGCTTCTTCAAATCCAAAATCACGGGGATGAATCTCGTAATTTTTAAATTTTCTTTTATACGCCTCGGCAACTATTGTTTTATCGGTGGTAGTTACTTCATCCAAGCCGTCTTTACCGTGCACAACCAGGACATGTTCCGTGCCTAGATTAGAGAGGACGCGGGCTAATATGTTGGTCCATTCTGGACTATAAACGCCGATTAACTGGTTAGTCGCCCTGGCTGGGTTAATTAGAGGCCCCATGATATTAAACATGGTCTTTCTCTTCATCTGAATTCTAGCCGGCATAACGTACTTCATCGCCGGATGCAGATTCGGCGCAAATAAAAAAGCAATCCCGATTTCTTCCAGGCACTTTTTTATTTTGGCCTTATCCATATTGATGTTTACGCCTAAGGCCTCTAAGATATCCGCGCTTCCGCAATGGCTAGAAACTGAACGGTTGCCGTGTTTTGCCACGGTGACGCCTGCACCGCTGGCCACAAAGGCAGTAATAGTTGAGATATTAAACGTCCCCTTCTTGTCTCCCCCGGTGCCGCAGGTATCTAATATGTTCGGTCGATCGACGATAATCGGGTCAACATGTTTGAGCATTATGGTAACTGCAGCAGTCAATTCTTCCACTGTCTCTCCCTTATCATTCAGAGAAGTCAAAAAGTTAATGATATCCGCTGTCTCTGTTACGCCGCTTAAGATCTCTTCCATCGTCTCCTGCATCTCTTTAGCGGTCAGGTCTCTATGTTCAACCAACTTTTTTATGGCATCCTTAATCATATTTTTAAGAAATTTGCCAATATGTCTTTACCGACTTTGGTCAAAACTGACTCTGGATGAAACTGCACTCCCCAGAGAGGAAATCGTCTATGCCTCAGCCCCATAATCTCGCTTTCTTTGGTCCAGGCAGTTATTTCTAAAACCGCAGGCAGGCTCTTTTTTTCTACGATTAAAGAATGATAACGCGTGGCTTCAAAAGGATTGGGTATACCTTTAAAGATTTCCTTTTTATTATGATAAATCCACGAGGTCTTGCCGTGCATTAATTTTTTAGCGCCGACAATGCGGCCGCCATAAGCGAAACCTATGGCCTGATGCCCAAGACATACCCCTAATATAGGAATCTTTCCGGAGAATTCTTTTATCACCGCGCAAGAAATCCCGGCATCCTCGGGCCTTCCGGGCCCCGGTGAGATGACAATTTTTTTGGGCTTGAGTTTCTTAATCTTGTTGATGCTTAACTTATCATTCCGGAAAACATTAACCTCTGCGCCCAATGCCCCTAAATATTGAACGAGATTGTAGGTAAAGGAGTCGTAATTATCAATCATCAAAATCATTCTTTTTCTCTCCAGATCTTAGCGCCCAGTTTTTGTAATTTCAGTTCTAGGTTTTCATATCCCCGGTCCAAATGATAAATCCTGGAAACCGAGGTAGTCCCTTTAGCGATTAGGCCTGCTAAGATCAGGCTTGCCGAAGCCCGCAGGTCCGAGGCCATCACCGGTGCGCCGGACAAACTCTTCACGCCTTCTACAATAGCATGGGGACCTTCCCTCTGAATATGCGCGCCCATCCGGTTTAATTCAGCCACGTGCATGAACCGGTCAGGATAAATTTTCTCCGTGATCACGCTGATTCCCGGCGTTACGGTCATCAGGCTCATTATCTGGGCCTGCATATCTGTGGGAAAACCCGGATACGGAAGGGTAGTTACATTCACCGGCTTAAGCCTTCCTTTTGGCCGCACACGGATAGAACCGTCGCTTTTAGTAGTATGGGCGCCGGCCTCGTACAATTTATCAATTAAAGCCCCGAGGTGCTGATAGAAAGCATTCCTGATAATAATGTCTCCCTTGGTAATCATGGCGGCAAGCATAAGGGTCCCTGTCTCTATCCTATCCGGGATAATGCTATGTTCTGCCCCTCTTAAATGCCTTACCCCCTCTATTTCTATAATCGGCGTTCCGTGGCCTTTAATCTTAGCGCCCATCTTAAGCAGAAATTCCGCCAGATCCGTTACCTCTGGTTCGCAGGCTGCAGATTCGATTATAGTTTTACCGTCGGCTAAACTTGCCGCCATCATCACATTAGCCGTGGCTAAAACAGAGGAGCCGTAAATCCCGCCTAGATACATGCGATTGCCCCGCAGCCTGCTCGCCTTGGCGAGTACATAGCCCGATTCAATACTGATATCTGCACCGAGAGATTTTATCCCTTTAAGATGTAAATCTACCGGACGTACTCCGATAATACACCCTCCGGGAAGGGAGACTTTGGCTTTCTTAAGTTTAGCCAAAAGGGGTCCTAGAACACAAAAGGAAGCGCGCATAGTGGAAACCAACTTATAATCCGCAACAAAATTCATGCGGCTACCGGCACTAACTGTAATGATACCTTTCTCAAACTCTACGTTTTTACCTAAAGAACGCAAAATCCTAATCATCGTAGTCACATCGCGTAAATTAGGCGCACCTTTAATAATACAAGGGTAATCCGTTAATAAAGTCGCTGCCATTATCGGCAATACCGAATTCTTGGAGCCGGAAACGGAAACCTCCCCCTTTAATCTTACTCCCCCTTCTATTACCAGTCTATCCATACCTAACCCCTCTGCGCAACGATTACTCTCTCTATCTCATGATAATCCTTACTCACCTCTATTATCTCAAAAATATGAGAATTATTAAGGATATTTTTTATGGCTTTATCCAAGCCAAATCCCATCTCCATAATCAAGAGACCCTTTTCCTTTAAGTAATCTGAAGCGGCGGCAATAATCCGGCGATAGAAATGCAAGCCGTCTCTTCCGCCGTCCAGTGAAATTTTTGGCTCATATTGAATCTCAGGCTGAAGCCTCCCAATCTCATCCGTAGAGATATAAGGAGGATTGCTCACTACCAAGTCGTTGGCTGTTAGTCGTTGGTCGTTAGTAGAAAATAAATCACCCTGGAGAAAATTTATCTCTACATTGTTAATTCGGGCATTTTCTCTGGCTACTTCCAATGCCCTCTCGGAAATATCCGTTGCCGCTATCTTGACCCCAGGTAAGTATTTTGCTAGCGCTATGGCAATGCAGCCCGAGCCTGTTCCTAGCTCCAGGATACTGAATGCTGCCTGCTTCCCGCTGAACGCTGAAACTATGTCTATTATTTTTTCTACGAGTATCTCCGTCTCCGGCCTAGGGATAAAGACATCTGGCGTTACTTTAAACTCCAGTCCCATGAATTCAGTCTTACCTAAGATATATTGTATCGGCTCACCACACATCCTTCTCTTTAAGGCAGAAGCGACCTGTGCGGCTTCGCTATCATGCAAAATCTTATTTCTCTCCAGATATAAATCCAATTTACGGCAATTCAGGATTTGGCTAAATAAGAGTTCGGCCTCGGTCATTTTAATGAGCCCATAATTTACGAGCACGAAGTACGAGTAAATTATTTGGGCGAATTAACCCCGCCCTTTTGGGCAGGTTATCCTTTAATTGCCTGCCTTGCCAAAAGGGCGGGATAAGTTCGGCCAGACAACTTATGTTCACTTCATTCCATAAGTTGTGGCCTCACTTACCTTAATCAGCGCATCCGAAAGTTCGTCTAAATCACCGTCTAATATCGCCTCTAACCTGTGTGAGGTAAAATTTATGCGATGATCGGTAACGCGGCGGTCAGGAAAATTATAGGTGCGTATTTTTTCGCTTCTGTCTCCCGAACCGATCTGGGACTTTCTTTCCTGGGAAATCTTTTTGGATTCCTCCTGCCTCTTCATATCCAAGAGGCGCGCCGCCAATATCCTCATGGCCTTGGTTTTGTTTTTTATCTGCGAACGCTCATCCTGACAGGCGACCACTAATCCGCTGGGTAAATGCGTAATTCTCACTGCGGAATCTGTCTTCTGCATATGCTGCCCGCCCGGACCAGAAGACCTGTAGGTATCTATCTTTAAATCTTTTGGGTCAATATTTAACTCTACATCCTGCGGTTCAACGAGTATGGCTACGGTTGCGGTAGAGGTGTGTATGCGGCCTTGGGCTTCGGTAGCAGGAACCCGTTGCACACGATGCACTCCGCTTTCAAACTTAAGCCGCTTATAAGCGTCTTTACCTTTTACACTAAAGACCACTTCTTTAAAACCCCCTAATTCCGTGGCGCTGCCTGACATCGGCTCAATAGCCCAGCCCTTCTTTGCCGCATACTGCGTATACATACGATAAAGGTCGGCGGCAAATAACCCGGCCTCATCCCCACCTGTACCCTGGCGTATTTCTACAATTACCGCCTTATCCGCATCTTTATCTTCGCCGGTCAAAATACTTTTGAGCCTTTGCTCTAAATCCTGCTTTTTATTCTGGAGTTCTTGTAGTTCTGTCCTGACTAATTCTAAAAACTCCCGTTCGTGTTTTTCCTTTAAAACATTTTGCAAGTCTTCTATTACCTTCTCTATCTTCTCATATTCGCGAAATAAAAGAAGCGGCTCTTTAATGCTGTGGAGTTCCTTGACATACCTATGATAATCCTGTTGATTGTAGATTAACTCCTGTCTTGCCAAGAGCTGTTCTAATTCTTGGTAACGGGACTCTAACTTTTTAATTTGCTCAATCAGTATTTGTTCAATCATTTTATTTCTTCCCGTATTTCTTCATAAACTTATCTACCCTGCCGGCAGAATCTACGAATTTCTGCTTTCCGCTAAAAAAGGGGTGACACTTTGAGCAGATCTCCACGCGGATACTCGGCTTAGTGGAACGGGTATGGATGGTCTCTCCGCAGGCGCAGATAATAGTACTTTCTTTGTAATTGGGGTGAATCTTGTCTTTCATGCCCTTTCTCCTCTCATTATTGGTTCATGCTGTTTAGAAACTCTTCGTTATTCTTGGTCTTGCCTAATTTTTCTATGAGCAACTCCATGGCCTCCACATTATTTAACTCGTTAAGGACTTTTCTTAAGATCCAAATCTTTTGCAACTGGTCATTTTTGATGAGCATCTCTTCGTGCCGGGTATTCGAACGCTTGATGTCTATGGCCGGATAGATGCGGCGCTGGAAGAGATTTCTATCGAGTTGCAATTCCATATTCCCCGTGCCTTTAAATTCTTCGAAGATAACTTCATCCATGCGGCTTCCGGTATCGACAAGGGCAGTAGCAATAATAGTCAGGCTTCCTCCCTCTTCCACCGCACGCGCAGCGCCAAAGAATCTCTTGGGTTTCTGCAGGGCATTAGAATCAATGCCTCCGGACAAGACCTTGCCGCTGTGCGGGATAACTGCGTTATAGGCCCTGGCTAAACGGGTTATGCTATCCAAGAGAATCACCACGTCTCTCTTATGCTCTACCAGCCGCTTGGCCTTCTCCAAAACTATTTCCGCAACCTGGACATGCCTTTCCGGAGGCTCATCAAAGGTCGAAGAGATTACTTCGCCCTTGACATGCCTTTGCATATCGGTAACTTCTTCCGGACGCTCGTCAATTAAAAGAACGATTAATACCGCATCCGGATTGTTGGTGGTAATAGAATTGGCGATTTTCTGTAAAAGCACGGTCTTTCCGCTATAGGGCTGGGCAACAATCATACCGCGCTGACCTTTGCCGAGAGGCGTCAGGAGACTCATGATCCTCATCGATATCTCTTCGGGTTTCGTTTCCAGATTAAACGCCTCCTGTGGATATACGGGCGTAAGATTATCAAAGAGCACCTTCTCCTTGGCTTCCTCTGGATTTTCAAAGTTGACCGCTTCAACTTTTAGTAAGGCGAAATATTTTTCGCCTTCTTTCGGCGGACGGATCTGACCGCTGACCGTATCTCCGGTGCGTAAATCAAACTTTCTTATCTGGGAAGGAGAAACATAAATATCGTCCGGACAGGGCAGGTAATTAT
>CAZKSS010000032.1:0-13481 GCA_964555545.1 uncultured Planctomycetales bacterium | reverse complement strand
GAGGAGTTTCAGTTGGCGAACCCAGGAATCTAATATATAATATAGTAAATTTGGTTGCCGGCTTATTGCCCCAAGTCAAGCCCCGTTACCTTATGGGCGTGGGGCTGCCCGAAGATATAATTGAAACAGTGGGGTTGGGCATAGATATGTTTGATTGCGTGGTCCCTACGCGCTACGGCAGAAACGGCACCGCCTTTACAAGCCTTGGCAGATTAACCATCAGAAACGCCCCTTATATAGACGATCTGGGGCCCTTAGATCCGGCCTGTGGCTGTTATACCTGCAGGAATTTCAGCCGTGCGTATCTGCGCCATTTATTTAACAGTAGAGAGATGCTGGGTCCGCGGCTGGTATCATTACATAATATATATTTTTACCTGGAGTTGATGCGTAAAATCAGAGAAGCAATTAGCCAGGACAAGTATACAGAATTCAAGAAAGAATTCTTAAAATCGCTAACTCACAATGCGCATTGATATTATCACCATATTCCCAAAGATGTTCGGGCCGATACTGAATGAGTCTATAATCAAACGGGCCCAAAATAAAGGCAAGGTAAAAATTTATATCCATAACTTAAGAGATTATACCTTGGATAAACACAAGAAAGTTGACGACCGTCCTTTTGGCGGCGGGGCGGGAATGGTGATGAGCCCCCAACCTATCTTCACTGCAGTCGAGTCATTAAGACCAAAGACCAAAGACCAAAGACCAAAGACTATTTTACTGTCCCCACAAGGCAGAAGATTAGACCATGGCCTGGCGAAGAAATTGGCAAAGTATAAACATCTGATTCTGGTCTGCGGGCATTACGAAGGGATAGACGAAAGGGTAAGAGGGCATTTAGTAGATGAGGAGATTTCTATCGGCGACTATGTATTGACCGGAGGCGAGTTGCCGGCTATGGTTTTAGTAGATGCCCTCATCCGCCTTATCCCGGGAGTTTTAGGGGATAAAAATTCCTTGAATTTTGAATCATTTGAAGGTAATCTATTAGAGTATCCGCAGTATACCAGGCCCGCGATCTTTAGAGGTCTTAAGGTTCCCGCGATACTCTTATCCGGCGATCATAAAAAAATAGAATCTTGGAGAAGGCAAGAAGCAGCAAAAAGGACAAAGGCAAGAAGGCCAGATCTTTTAAAGAAGGTTACGTAAGGTTACCAAGGAGAGAGAATACATGGATAAGATGAAGTTAATTGAACAATTATACGCCAAAAAAGAATTTCCCAAGTTTAACGTGGGCGATACAATAAGGGTGCTGGTTAAGATTCCCGAAAGTCCGGACAAGGTGCGCCTACACCCATTTGAAGGAGTGGTGATTGCCAAGCGCGGCACCGGCATCAGGGAGAGTTTTACCGTAAGAAAGGTTTCTTACGGCGAAGGTATTGAACGTGTTTTTCCCTTATCTTCACCCAGTATAGAGCGTATAGAAATAGTTAAGCCGGGTGAGGTAAAAAGGGCTAAACTTTATTACCTGCGGGGCAAGGTCGGTAAACGCGCCAGTAAGATTGAAAGCAAAGCAGAAACAAAGTAATCTTGGAGCCTAAAAATTAAAAGGTGCTCTATTACGAGCGGAAACTAAAAAAGAAAGGCTATGATTTCATCATCGGCGTGGATGAGGTTGGCCGCGGGCCTTTGGCCGGGCCGGTAGTTGCCTGTGCCGCAACCTTAATAACCGCACGTTTTAAAAATCGCATAGACGACTCTAAGAGATTGAGCCCTAAAGCAAGAGAGGCAGCGTTTCCCGAACTTATCCAGAAGACAATTTTTGGCATTGGTATAATAAACCAGAGGACAATAGATGCCGCTAATATAGAGGTGGCTACCCGCATGGCGATGCAGCAGGCAATCGAAGGCCTCATCCTTAAATTAAAAACGGCTGACTATAAAAAGATACATATACTTGTAGACGGCAAGATAAAATTAGAAACAAAATTTCCCTATACCAACATTATCAGAGGTGATTCTCGATCTAAGAGCATTGCCTCGGCTTCAATCTTGGCCAAGGTTATCCGAGACAGGATGATGTCTTTATATGACAGGATATATCCGCAGTACGGATTTTGCCAACATAAAGGTTACCCGACGAAGAGACACAAGGAGGCCTTGGAGAAATTCGGTCCTTCCTCAATCCACAGGATGAGTTTCAATTGTGTCTAAAGAGCATTTATTTTTAGGGGCAAAAGGCGAAGAAGCCGCACTAAGATTCTTAAAAGGCAACGGCTATAAAATCTTAAGGCATAATTATAAAACAAGGTTGGGTGAAATAGATATTATCGCCCGTGATCAGGATACCTTGGTATTCATAGAAGTGAAAACTCGCCGCAGCGAGAGGTTCGGCCTACCCGCTGAGGCAGTAAGGAAGGATAAGCAGAGGCAGATCTCCAAGGCCGCCCTTTTGTTTATCAAAGAAAATAATCTTTTTGATGAGAAGGCAAGATTTGATGTAGTTTCGGTTTTATATACCGGCGAAGGCGCAGCCAAAGTAGATTTAATCAAGAATGCCTTTGAATTGGACGGGTGTTTTACCTATTAGAGGATATCTATGCAGTATAAAGACGATACGCTGAAGAGATATTTAGATGACCTGGCGGCAAAATTGCCTGCTCCCGGCGGGGGTTCAGCGGCAGCGTTTACCGCGGCAGAAGGGGCAGCGTTAGTTAGCATGGTGATTAATTTTACTCTGGGAAAACCGAAATACGTTGAATATGAAGACGAACTTAAGGCAATGTTGAAAAAGTCTGACAAATTAAGGGAGCAATTTTTAGGGTTAGTGGACTTAGACGTTACGGCTTATCAGAGTAAAAACATCAGGGATGCCCTGCGCATACCATTTATGGTGGCCCGTCTTTGCTTTGAAGGGATAAAATTATGTCCGCCTCTGATCAAGAAAGGAAACATTAATTTAATCAGCGATGTGGCGGTGGCGGCGATTTTTTTGGAATCTGCTTTTGCCTCGGCTAATT
This sequence comes from uncultured Planctomycetales bacterium, assembly GCA_964555545.1. Classification (GTDB taxonomy): domain Bacteria; phylum Omnitrophota; class Gorgyraeia; order Gygaellales; family Profunditerraquicolaceae; genus CAZKSS01. The sequence goes on along the minus strand of CAZKSS010000032.1, from coordinate 10,515 downwards.
TTAACGTAGAGATAAACCTGAAGTCGCTCGGCGATCAAAAATTAGCCAGTTCCCTAAGGAAAGAATTAGCCCAAAAGGCAAAAAAAGTGAAAAGGATTAGACAAGATACGGAGGTTAAAGTTGGCAAAATTATTAGAGGGTAGGCCGATAGCGGATAAGATAAAAGAGCGTCTTCGCCAGGAAGTATCAGCCCTTAAGCTCAAGCCTGTCCTGGCCAGCATTATGGTCGGTGATAATGCCGGTGCCGAGGCTTACGTGAATTCCCAGAAAAAAACAGCCGAGGGTTTGGGGGTGGAATATCAACTCCATAAATTAAATGGCGAGACTGCTGAAGGGGCACTTATTGAAATGCTCAAAAAACTAAATGCGGATAATGCCGTAAACGGGATAATTATCCAACTGCCTTTACCCAGCCAAATAGATTATAAGAAAATCAGCCAGTTTATTTTACCTGAGAAGGATGTAGAAGGACTACATCCGGCTAATATAGGTAAGATAGTATTCGGCACTTCGACTTCGCTCAGTGCCAATGGTGAGCGTAGTCGAACCATCGGCACTTCGACTTCGCTCAGTGCCAATGGTGAGCGTAGTCGAACCATCGGTAAGGCAAAAATTTTACCCTGCACGCCAGCGGCAGTAATGGAATTATTGTATGCCACTGGCGTAGATTTATCTGGGAAAGAAGTGGTGGTGGTCGGGCATAGCGAAATCGTAGGCAAGCCCTTAGCGCTTTTACTATTGGATAAATTCGCTACGGTTAGCGTATGTCATATCGGCACAAGCAAAGCCGGAAGATTAGAAGAGCATGTCAGTAAGGCGGAAGTTTTGATTGTGGCAGTGGGAAAGGCTGGGCTCATTAAAGGCGAGTGGGTGAAAGAGGGCGCAATTGTTATTGACGTAGGTATAAATAGAGTCGGCGGTAAGATTGTCGGCGATGTAGAATTTGAAACTGCCGAAAGACGTGCCTCATACATTACGCCTGTTCCCGGTGGCGTCGGCCCTTTGACCGTCACCATGCTCATGCGTAATCTCGTCGAGGCCGTAAAGTCTCAGCAATAACGTTCTTTTAGATGTTTTACGGGTCCTGTCTTGGCTATTTTCTCGCAGCACCGCTTGCATTTCCCCAGCGTGGAAATGCTGCGCTTCGCCAAAAATTCTCGCTCTCGCCTGGTACCCATTTAGCGGGCGAACCGTGCCCGCTCGAATTTTTGAGATGCTGCTCGAAAACACCCAAGCCACCCGTAAAAATCGATATTTTTTTGTATATTTTGTAGAAGGGCTTATGACGAGCGCGCCTTCGCTAGCGGGTGACTGCCGGGGACGGGTTCCCTTTTCGCGCGCAGCGTCCAGTTGACTTAAGGCGAGCACGAAAAGGGTGGCCCGGCAGGCAGGACCCGCTAAGTGAGTTCAGCGCGCGAGCAGATGCCCAAGACAGGACCCGCTAAAACCGTGAGAGGAGATTAGTTGACCCTTAAGGAGAAAATACAAGCTGGGAAGTTTCTGATGACTTCGGAGATTGGGCCGCCGAAGGGGATCCAGACCCAAGCGCTTTTAGAAGACGCTGAGCTAATCCGTGGACGTGTGGATGGTATCAATGTCACGGATCTACAGAGTTCAGTGATGCGCCTGGGTTCCTTGGCGGTGTGCGCGCTATTGAAACAAAAAGGTTTTGAGCCGATATTTCAGATCACCTGCCGGGATAGAAACCGCCTGGCTCTACAGTCAGATTTGCTTTCTGCTGCCGCCTTAGGCATAGAAAATGTTTTAATCCTCACGGGTGACCACACTACCTTGGGCGATCATCCTGAGGCCAAGCCGGTGTTTGATTTGGATTCAGTACAGTTGTTGCAAGTAGCCAAGAAACTACAGGAAGGTTTTGATATGAAAGGCAATAAACTGGAAGGTATACCTCCTAAATTCTGCCTGGGTGCAGTAGTCAATCCCGGCGCAGACCCATTAGAGCCGCAGATAATTAAGATGGAGAAGAAAATAGAGGCAGGAGCGGAATTCTTTCAGACCCAAGCCGTGTATGATATAAAAACTTTTGAAAATTTTTTAAGCAAAATAAAACATCTTAAAACAACGATTCTCGGGGGGATTGTCTTATTAAAATCTGCTGGAATGGCGAGGTTTATGAATAAAAATGTCTCGGGAGTATTTGTACCGGATAGCCTGATAAAGGAGATGGAAGAGACTAAAGACAAGCAGGCAAAGTCAGTGGAGATTGCATCCCGCTTAATAAAAGAATTAAGGCCCATGTGTCAGGGAGTACATATCATGCCCATTGGTTGGAATAAAATTGTGCCCAAAGTCTTAGAGGCATCAGGATTATAGATGGCTAATTTACCCGCGATACCCGGCGCAAGGAAAAGAGGCGTGGTATTATTAAATTCGCCGGATGATTTTAAAAAATTAGACGAGCATCTGATCAATGATACTATCTGTATCGATGGTCCTGCGCCAATAGTTTTTAATTTAGCCCAACAGATACATGAGAAATACAAGGTCGGGATTAAGATCGTCAGTCAGGATAAGTTTAGAGGGGTGTTGCCTAGCGATATTGAAATCATCGACAGTCCCATCCAGGAGATTGTTGGAGAGGGCAGGGCAGAGGCAGTTAAATTCAAAGACGGAAAAGCCGTCGGCGTGTGTTTAGTTTTGTTTGCTGATAATTCAATTCAGGATAATAAAGGAGAAGGCATGGCTGACTTACTTGTAGAATTAGGGACTAAGGGCGCAGAGACGATACTTAAGCTTACGCGCAGTTCGCTTGAACAGGCAGTGAAGGATAAAGGTAAAGATGCTGAGATTGCCTTTCCGGAAACGAATTATTATCTGCCTTTAATAAATGCATTATTGAACTTGGAAGTGAGAACCTTGGAGGATTGTTTTACTGCCTTAAAACAAGGAGAGGACCTGAGTAAAAATATCCCTACCCAAAGCGGGTTAGCCATTTCTAGTTTAGGCGGAATTTTAAATAAGGGCGTGGCGACCTTGCTTTGCGAAGAAATATTAGCGGCCTTATTGACTTTAAATAAGCAACATCCTCAGCAAGGCATTGGTTTTATCCCGGATAAAATCCTGCGTTCTTTGGGATTACAACTTGTCGATGGCAGAATTTCCGGCATCGCCGTTATCTTAGGGCCGGCAAAGGACGAAGATGCAGCAGTTGAACTCATCCGGGATTTTCAATCCAAGGGCATTGTTAGTTTGCTCGCCGGCAATATCAATGGCAATACCTTCCAGAAACAACTCCAGAATAAAGGAGTAGAATTAGGTCTGGAGGATTATATCGTGCCATTAGGTGAAGATTATCTATCCGCAATTTATGCGGTAAATTTTGCGGTGCGCGCACCCTTGATTTATGGCGGCTTCAAGCCTGGGCAATGGCAGGGAGTAGCAGATTATATCCGGAATCGCGTGCCGGCCTTTGTTTTACTTTTAGGCCATGTCGATGAAGTATTAGTGGCCACTGGCCTTGGGGTATTGGCTTTTGGTCTTCCTATCATCACCGATCTGGATGTGCCGCAGATAGGTAAGATTGAGACTACGCTTTACGAGGCATTAGTCACGGAAAAGGATTATAAGAAGTTGGCTGGCAAATGCATTTTAGCCAGGGGAATCAAAGTAAAATTAGCCAAGGTGGCTGTGCCTGTGCCTTATGCTGCGGCGTTTGAGGGCGAGCGCGTAAGGAAAGAACAGCTCTATATTGAATTCGGAGGCAAGGCAAGTTCTGCCTTTGAATATCTCACCAGTAAAAATGAGGATGAAGTAGAAGATGCCAAGGTTGAAATTATCGGTCAGGATATCGATAAATTGGAAGAAGGTAAGAAATCTTTTCCTCTGGCGATCATCGTGGAGGTTTACGGCCGCAAGATGCAAAAGGACTTTGAGCCGATATTGGAGCGCCAGATTCACCGTTTTATAAATTATGCGATGGGTTTGATGCACGTAGGCCAGCGAGAGATGAACTGGATCAGGATATCCAAAGACGCCTTTGCTAAAGGTTTCCGGCTGAAACATATCGGCGTAATCCTGCATGCGATGTTTCATCAGGAATACAGCGCCATTGTGGATAAGGTGCAGGTCAAACTTTATACGGAAGAGTCCGATGTGGAGAGATTATTGCCACAGGCCAAAAAGGCGTTTGACGAGCGCGACGCGCGGATCAGCGGAATGACTGACGAGAGCGTGGATACATTTTATTCCTGTCTCTTATGCCAGTCCTTCGCGCCGAACCACGTTTGCATTATTACGCCCGAACGTTTGGGTCTTTGCGGTGCGTATTCGTGGCTCGACGGAAAGGCCGCTTATGAGATTACACCTACAGGGGCGAATCAACCAGTCAAAAAAGGCGATGTCATTGACGCCAGATTAGGCCAGTGGAAGACCGTGAATGAATTCGTGAAACAAAAGTCCAACAAAACCATTGAAAGCGTGAGTATGTATTCGCTGATGAACTCCCCCCAATCCTCGTGCGGTTGTTTTGAATGTATTGTGGCCATCATCCCCGAGGCCAACGGCGTAATGGTAGTACACCGTGATTATTCCGGGATGACTCCCAGCGGTATGAGTTTTACTACCTTGGCCGGCTCGGTAGGCGGAGGCGTACAGACGCCGGGTTTCTTAGGCGTCGGTAAATTATACATCTTAAGTAAAAAATTTATTTCCGCAGAAGGCGGGCTTAGGCGCCTAGTCTGGATGCCCAAGGAATTAAAGGAACTCTTAAGCGATAAGTTAAAAAAGCGCTGTCAGGAAATAGGAGAGCCCAACCTTTGGCAAAAAATCGCGGATGAAACAGTAGCCACGAACTCTGAAGACCTCGTGAATTTCTTAAATAAAGTTCATCACCCTGCTTTAGAGATGCCGCCTTTGATGTAATTTTTCTTGACGATGATACTTTCGGAGGTATAATAAATTTATTAGACAAATGCCTGTAAAGACCTACCCCAGGGCTATTATAACCACTATCATACTATCCGTATTAGCCGTCCCGCATCTAGTTTTTTCCCAGCAATCAACTCGAGAATCCGGTAATTATGGCTATATTGAGAGAAGCAATGTCCCTGAGACAAAAAAAGGGACAGTGATTATAGAGAATGCAGGGACAGCGCAAGAGCCCTTGCAGAGAGATAGTAATTTATCGGAATTACAAAAACAGGCCAGGGCTTACCGTAGCCAGGGATGGGAAATGCAGCAGATTGGCAATTTAGAGGCCGCCATAAGTTTATATCAGAAGGCCATAGAGTTAGACCCTTCCTATGCCGTTGCCTATAATGACCTGGGGGTTATCTATGAGGCAAACGGTGCTGTGGACATGGCAGAGGATAATTACCTCAAGGCCATAAAGATTGACCCTAATTACCTTAGCCCTTATGCAAATTTAGCCCTGCTCTACGAAAATAAACGTGACCTGGAAAAGGCAGCCTTTTATTGGAAAAAAAGGGCGGATTTAGGTCCGCCTCTTGACCCTTGGACCCAGAAGGCGCGCCAGCGTTTCAATGATATTATTGCGGTTCAGAGACTAGAGATCGCTTCTCCTCAATCCCGGGAGCAAGAGGTAATCGGCCTAACCAAAGATATAATCCAGCGTAAGGATGCGCAGAGAGAGAATGATCGGGAACTAGCCAAGGAACTTTTTGAGAAGGCATGCCTGAGTTACCAGAAGCAGGACGACGCCAGTGCCCTGCAGGAAGCAGTTAGCGCCCAACTCTTGGATCCTTCTAACAGAGATATCGAAAAATTCATCGAGAAGGTTCAACACAGGGCATTATCAAAATAGGGAAAAACCACTAAATTTATCCTCCTACCATCATTTAATTCCATGTATTAATTAATGGGTAAAAAGCGATTGTATCTGATAGATGCTACAGCATTCTGTTATCGCGCATTCTATGCGTTGAGGAACCTTTCCACGTCATTCGGCCAGCCGACGAATGCCATATACGGTTTTATCAAGATGTTAAATAAAATCTTAAAAGATAACCAGCCCGATTATATAGCGGTCTGTTTTGACGTATCGCGCGATACCTTCAGGACGAAAAAATTTGCGGAATATAAAATACAACGTCCGCCTATGCCGGATAACCTCGTCAACCAAATCCCTTTTATCAAAGAGATAGTTTCTGCCTCCGGAATCAGCATATTGGAGAAAGATGGTTTTGAGGCAGATGATATCATTGCCACCATAGTAAAAAAGGCCAAAAAAGAAGGTCTAGGCGTAACTATCATCAGTTCGGATAAAGATATATTGCAGTTAGTCGACGATAATACAATTGTCTTTAGCCCTTACAAAGACGAAGGCACTAGCTATGACGCCAAAATGGTTTTCAGCCGTTACGGCGTACCTGCGGATAAGATTGCCGATATCATTGCGCTGATGGGCGATGCTGTGGATAATATCCCCGGCGTTCCCGGCATTGGCGAGAAGACCGCGGTAGAACTGATTAAAGAATTTGGGACCTTAGAAAATCTTTTAGGCAACCTCAAAGATTTAGGGAAGGAGAAAATAAAGAAATCTATAGCCGAAAATATAGATAAGGTAAAGTTAAATAAAGAATTGGCAGTCTTAGATTGCGATGTAAATATAGATTTTGCCTGGGACAAATTAAAGATAGGCCAACCCGATATCTCTAAATTAGCCAAGTTATTCCAATATCTTGAGTTTAAGACCCTCTTGAAGGATTTACCCGCAGAGGAGGTCAAAGATAAAGTTAACGCAGTCTCAATATATAAAGATAGTCAATTACCTACTTTGATAGACGATGACACAGAATTATTTTTATCTGGGCAGGGCCTTGAGGATATGATTTTTTCTATAGAAAAGAAATTTTTTCGCGTTGATGGTGAAGGCAAGAATTTAAAGAAGATACTTTCCAACTCCAAAATAAAAAAGATATCCCATGACCTAAAAAAAATGAAGGTATCACTAGCTAAAGATGGGGTTTTCTTGGAAGGGCTATATTTTGATACCATGATCGCCGGTTATCTGCTAAATCCTGCGAAATCAGAATATACTTTAGTTGATTTAACCCTTGATTATCTGGGTAGGATGCCCCCTACTAAATCTCTCGGCTCGTCTGAAGCCGTGGCCTTAATCTCGCAATTGAAACCGAAACTGCAAAAGGAGTTAGAGGATAAATCGTTATTAAAACTCTTTCAGGAGATTGAGATGCCCCTGGCCGAAGTTCTGGCAGAGATGCAATTATACGGTATAAAATTAGACCTGAAAGTGCTGAAGATGCTTGCGCAGGATATCGAAAAGAGATTAGTAAAATTAATCGCCGATATCTATGGATTAAGTGGGACACAATTCAATATAAATTCACCCAAACAATTAAGGGAAATTCTCTTTGTCAGATTAAAATTGCCCATCGTCAAGAAAAGCAAAACCGGCCCATCCACGGACGAAGAGGTTTTAAGGAAGTTAGCAGAGAAGCATAAGCTACCGGCATTGCTCCTGGAATACCGCCAATTAATGAAACTAAAAACTACTTATATCGATACCTTACCAGAGTTGATCGACCCTCAGAGCGGCAGAATCCATACCTCCTTTAATCAGACCGCAACCGAGACCGGCAGGCTAAGTTCGACTAATCCTAACCTGCAGAATATACCCATAAAGACAGAGATCGGCAGGCAGATCCGCAGGGCAATCGTTGCTTCGTCAGATAAAAATTATCTTTTATCCTGTGATTATTCCCAGATAGAATTAAGGATTCTGGCGCATCTTTCCCGAGACGAAAATTTGATAAGTTCTTTTAGGAAAAATAAAGATATGCACCGCGCCACTGCTTCTTTGATTTACGGCCTGAAGGAAGAGGAGGTCACAGAGAGTATGCGCGAGATGGCTAAAAGGGTTAATTTCGGTATTATCTATGGTCTTACCTCCTACGGCCTGGCCCGTGATTTAAACATACCCGTTGAGCAGGCACAGGATTTTATTGATGCCTATTTTACGCGCTATCCTAACGTCAAAGCATATATAGAGGGACAAATAAAATTGGCGCAGCAGAAGGGCTTTGTGACTACTATTTTGGGAAGGCGTAGATACATTCCCGAAATCAACAATAAGAATCAGGCCATCCGGCAGTTTGCCCAGCGTCAAGCCGTGAATACCCCTATACAGGGTTCGGCATCGGACCTGATAAAATTGGCCATGGTAGAAATACAGCGCAAGATAAAAGCAAAGAATCTGCAATCCCGCATGGTGCTTCAGATTCACGACGAATTAGTCTTTGATATGCCCAGGGATGAAGAGGGGGCATTAGTGGATTTGGTAAGAGAGAGAATGGAGAATGTTTTAAAATTAGAGGTACCGATACGGGTCGAGATAAAAAAGGGTCTGAACTGGCTGGAAATGGAGGAAGTAGAATGAAAGTCGTGATGTGTGCTTCTGAGGTTGTGCCTTTTGCCAAGACCGGCGGCTTGGCTGATGTTGCCGGAGCGTTACCTTTGGCAGCGGAAGAATTAGGCGAGGAAGTTATCATTGTGATGCCACGTTACAAAACGATTCAAGGAGCAAAATTTAATCTAGAGAAGTTAAAGGAAGATATTTCCTATTTAGTTGTCGGTAAGAATATCAAAGTATATTTTGTCGAGAAGGATAATTATTTTAACCGCGATGGGCTTTACGGAGATAAAACCGGAGACTATAAAGACAACCTAGACAGATTTTCTTATTATGCCAAAAGGACCCTGGAATTTTTAAAAGAAATAAAATTTAAACCCGATATTATTCATTGTCATGACTGGCAGTCATCGCTAATCCCAGTTTATTTAAAAACGTTATATGCAGGTGATGCTTTTTTTAAAGATACCAAGACAGTTCTCACCATCCATAATATAGGTTATCAGGGGTTATTTCCCAAGGATGAATTTCCTAAATTAGGCCTTGACTGGTCGCTTTTTAATATAGAGGGTTTGGAATTTTACGATAAAGTAAATTTACTTAAAGGGGGGATAGAATTCGCCGATATAATCAATACCGTCAGTCCCACCTATAGTAAAGAAATACAGACCAAGGAATTCGGCTTTGGATTGGAGGGGGTGCTAAATAAGCGCCGGGATTCAGTTTTCGGGATATTAAACGGTCTGGACTATTCTATCTGGAATCCCGAGACGGATAAATTCATCGCTAAAAATTTCTCTGCCGGAAATTTGGAAGATAAATATAAAGATAAAGAAGACCTGCAAAAAATATGCAAACTTCCGGTAAAAAAAGATATGCCGCTTTTTGGGGTCGTTTCCCGTCTTGCCGAACAGAAAGGTTTTGATATCTTAGCCGCTGGCATAGATGCTATCTGTAAAATGCGTTTACAGTTGGTCATCCTCGGGACAGGCGACATAAGATACCACAATATCTTAAGCGACATGGTCAAAATTTATCCCAAGGTTATATCTTTATACCTGAAATTCGACGATCCCTTGGCCCATAAGATCTATGCTGGCTCAGATATCTTTTTAATGCCTTCCAAATACGAACCTTGCGGGTTGGGGCAAATGATCAGTTTGAGGTATGCCACGATCCCCCTTGTATTTAAAACCGGAGGGTTGGCCGATACCGTGCACAAAGATAACGGATTTATCTTTGCTAAATATACAAAAGACAGCCTGGTCAAAACTATAAAGAAGGCAATCGAGGCATTTGCGGACAAACAAAAATGGGATGCGCTGATGCAGAAAGCCGTAGTCTGTAATTTTTCCTGGAGAGAATCAGCCAAAGAATATATCCGGTTGTATGAAAAAGCCAAAGCAAAAAAATAAACTAATCTTAGGGTTAACCGGTTCTTTCGGCAGTGGCAAGAGTACCGTAGCCAAGATTTTCACTCGTTACGGTGCAAAGGTAATAGATGCCGATAAGATCGCCCACCAGATTGTCAAGCCCGGAAGCCCTGTCTATAAAAAAATAATTTATGCTTTCGGCAAAGGTGTGTTGGGGAAGAATAACCGTTTAGATAGGGCTAAATTAGCGCGCAGCGTATTTGCCGATAAGAAGTTAATAAGAAAACTAGACCGGATTACGCACCCTAAAATTATTCGTCTGATCAAGGGCGAGATTAAACATACAAAATCAAAGGTGATTATCCTGGATGCCCCCTTACTTATTGAGGCGGGATTGAGGAATCTGGTTGATAAATTAATTGTGGTAAAAATTAAGAGAAGCAAACAGCTATCTAGATTAATCAAGAAGACGCGGATGAGAAGAAATGAGATATTAAGCAGGATTAAGTGTCAGTTGCCGTTAGGCCATAAAGTCCGTCTAGCGGATTTTGTAATAGATAATAGCGGCGATATTAAGAAAACCAGGAAACAGGTAAGAGAAATAAGGAGGAATTTGTGGAAAAGTTAGATATCAGTAAATTAAAAGATATGAAGATTACGGAATTAAATAAACTGGCCAAAGAATTGAATGTCAATGGCATATCCGGGATAAAAAAACAGGACCTTATCTTTAAGATCCTCCAAGCCCAGGCGGAAAAAGAAGGGCTGATGTTTGGAGAAGGGGTCTTAGAG
>CAZKSS010000031.1:0-13688 GCA_964555545.1 uncultured Planctomycetales bacterium | reverse complement strand
AGATGAACATGATTCAAACATTAACGGAGAATATAGGTATAGTATCCCATCTATACCTATATTCTCCGTTAATGTTTGAATCATGTTCATCTGACCCTATAAGATGGTCTCTATCAATTCGGTCGCGGTAAAATTCTACCTTATTAACCCCTGAGCCACATTCTCCATCTGAGGCGTTGGCAGTTATTTCTACTATGCCATAGACATTGTCATTGTTATGAGGATTGGTTATGTTGACTTCAACAGGAGGAATACCATCAGATAATAGCATCCTTCGCATAAGCGCCTTGGGATAGAATTGAGGAGATGGCAACCAGCATTTTTTCTCTTCATTCGCCTTAAAAAAGCCATCGTCTCGCTCACCAAAAATACCATTACTATTGCCGTCTACAATCCATTCGTAGCAATACTCTACTAAACCATCGCAGCGAAAAGAACCGTCTCCCTTTCGGAATCCTTTGGTAGGTTTTTTTATCCCCGGATAATTACGAAGTTCGTATTTACACCCGTGTTGGAATTTGGCAATATAAGTAATCATCCTACGCTGCCGAGCAGTTAAAGAACCATTACTATATGCTCCCCAGTATTTTTGTCTGTCTAAAAAATAATTAAAAGTTTGTTTGCTAAGTGACACCTTTTCTTTACTCGCTTGAATAACCGAATGTTTTTGGTCAGAGTCGGTAATAATTATAGGATAATTTTGATTTGCGTCATCAGTGGCGTAATTATCTGCGCCCTGAGATTTGCTACAATAATAGATAGCCGCATGGCCTGTCCAGCCGATTCCCGGCCACCACAAGACACCGTCACGAAACACTGCATCGCCTATCTCAGATTTGGGCTTGTTAGATGCTGAGCTAACTTTATCATCCTGGGCAAGTGTAGGAATAACCAATAGTAGAAAGATACAAGATATGAATAAATTCCTAATTACTCTATTTTTCATACTTTATCTGAGGTTGCGCCTCATATTTTAAGGGATATTTCTTAGGGTCAAGGCGGTAGAGGGCAGCTCGCATACGGTCACGTACATCTGGACCGTTACCTTTCTTAAGGGCTTCTTCTAAGGCCGGAATTGCCGAGCGGTCACCTATATTACCAAGCGCATCTGCTGTAAACATCCAAATCAACTGGTCCTCATATTTAAATGTTTGAATCAAATAAGGCGCAGCGAGCTTATCTTTTCTCCTGCCTAACATATCAATGGCGTAAACGCTTCCATTTTCTGCGGCATGCCTTCCTAGTGCCCGAGTGACGTTAGGTGTATTTATATCACTCAGCGCAGAAATGGCTTCAGTCCTTACTCCCTCATCAGGGTCATCTAAAGCCATAATCAGAAGGTGGGTTACCCGCTCATCCCTAATATAACCCAGGGCACAAATAGCAAAACGCCGTAAGTCAGGGTCTTTACTCTTAAAGAAATCCTCTAATACGCCAATATAAGGCTTAACTTTGTCCTGGTTAACCATATTCTCAATATTTCTACCCAGGAAGTTGGCTACTGACCTTCTGAAGTCCCAGGGCTCGGATTTATCCTGAAATAAGGCCAATAGGTCATCAATATTATTTTTATTTAAGTCTGCTTTTAGAAAAATATGGAGAGCATCTAGCCGTAGCTGGGCATCTTCGCTTCTATCAAAGGCCAGCTCAAATATGGGTTGTACGACTTTAGATAATTCTAATTTACACAGGACATCACCCGCACTGAATCTTACAATGAGATTATCCTGTTTATCTAAGACAATTTTAATTAAACAGTTAATTAGACTTTGGTTTTTGAGTATCTGTAAGTTTTCAATCTCCTTTAAGACTCCGTCTAAGATAATGAAGCGCGTACGATAATCCCTGTTCTTATCTTGGATTGCGCTAATTATCTCAGGCATAACTTTAGCAGCGATATTCTTAAGATCCAGAGTCTCTTTATACGTCCGCCAGGAAATAGCTACGAGTTCTTCTTGTCCTTCAGGTATCAAGGGAGTCTTAGCAATTGCCTCTATTCTATTGATTAATTTTTGGGCTTTGATTTGGACAGATCTGTTTAGAGAAATATCTTGGGCATAGAGAAAATTAGTAGATAAAAAAAATACGGCTAAGAATAGCGGTTTTTTTAGCATCGGTTCTTCCTCCTACTTGTACTTGAATTTTGCTAAGATGAGAATTTAATCAGCTGGCCATTTAATATCCACTTTTACTTTGTTTATATTAGTAATGGGGGAATTGGGTGTGCGAGTATAAGTAGGAGTATATGTTATGCCATCTATAATCTGAGGAGTAGGACAGCCTCTGCCATTACGCAAACAATTATTGGCAGAGAGATTGTCCCATTCATCTTGTCTCACATCCATCTGCAGAGGCTCTAAAAAAAACTTAGCCAATTCTCCACCGGTCATCCTGGCGCGACTGTGGAGGATATATTTTTTACCGGCGACAAAGATATTGGCCAGGCCGGTCATCACCAAAGCCAGGATGAGCGTAGAGACTAGAATTTCCAACAGACTCATCCCTTTTTTAGACATAGGATAAACAAAAAGATAAAAATTAACTACTTGCAGTGGACGTTACCCACAGGATTCTCACTACTTTGGTTAAGCGTATAGACGCAGCCAGTAGGATGTGGGCCTGACCTAGTAGCAGTGGCAGTAAATGTGTCTGTACCGCCGCTAATAGTATAATCCCAATTATTTTCATTCAGGAAAAGTTTAAGATTCTCATTGATGCCACTACTCCCGCCAATGTCGGTTACGCTACCAGTGGCAGGGAAATACGTCCCTTGCTCCATCCGGTAAATCCTCTCTGCTGCCCTAATCAAGCGTAGATTAGCCTGGGCCTCATTGCCTAAGGCGTGCTCTTTGGTAGTCATAAATGCCGGCATGGCAAAAGTCGCCAGGATGCCGATAATCACAATAACTACGATTAACTCAAGCAAAGTAAAACCTTGGCGCATCTCTCTATGTCTCTACAGAGTGAAACTCCCACCCCAAACGCCATTCTGGTTTAGGGTAATTGTTTTACTGGCGTTAGCACCTGCCCTTCGGGTAGCAGTAGCAAGAAAAGTAGTAGTTGTGCCTGTAACTGCATAATCCCAATCGGTGTCAGCATCAACCTCATTTAACTCTATATAAGAACCCAAAGTAGTATTAAATGCACCATCCGCAACACTAATATACACATCCTTCTCTGCCCGGTACATCTTTTCTGCCTGCGCAATTATACCTAAGGCATGCTTCGCCTTGGCTGCTTTTGCTCTTTCCGTAGCCTTCAGGTATTGGGGAATAGCGAAGGTTGCCAAGATGCCGATAATGATAACTACCACAATCAATTCAATTAACGTAAAACCTTTTTTCATTTTGCCTCCTCCTTATTTTATTAACTCCCTTTAGGCATATCTGAGTATAATATTTCGCTTGTTCTCCCACCTCCTTTCCTATTGTAAGATATTCTATCTTGTCAAGAGATACTGTGTCAACCTTTTTTATCCGCCAATCTGGGCAATCTTGAAAATAGGCAGAAACATTCCGATAACCATCAGCCCGATAATCAGGCCCATAAATATCAGCATCACCGGCTCAAACATCGTGGTAAACCTGGTCAGGAAGGTTTCTACATACTCCTGGTAAAACGCGTTTACTTTTTTCAGCATCTGCGCCAACTCGCCGATCTCCTCCCCGATACCGACCATCTGCACTACCATGGGCTCAAAAAACCCGCTTTTCTCTAAAGGTTGACTCAAGGATTTACCTTGACGCACATCCTCCTTGATCCTGCGGATTATCTCTGACATCACCAGGTTATCTACGCTGCGTTCGGTAATTTCTAATGAGTACAAAATCGGGACTCCGCTCTCCATCAAAGTTGCCATATTGGCAGAAAATCTTTCTACAATAAGCGCGCGGAAGAATTCGCCGAATACCGGCAAGCGGAATTTCAATCTTTCGTATCGCATCCTGCCTTCCTTGGTACGGGTATATTTCCTGAATACAAATATTACTGCCGCGATAGCGACTAAGATAAGCAAAAAATATTTCCTAATAAATGCACTGGTGTTGACCAATATCTGCGTCAATAAAGGAAGTTGAATATTAAACCCTTTAAATAACTCGGCAAAGGTAGGGATAATCTTGATGGTGAGGAATAAAAGTGCGCCCAGGCCCACTACCATCAGTATAGCCGGATAGATAAGCGCAGAAATAATCCTTCTTCTAAATTCCGCAGCCCTCTCCAAGTAACTCGCCAACCGGCTTAAGACCACAGCCAGGTTGCCGCCGGCTTCGCCGCTCTCCACAAGATTAACCCAAAGGTCGGAAAATATCTTGGGGTGCTTAGCCAGGGCTTCGTGTAAAGAGAGTCCCTGCTCCATACTTTTATAAACCTCTTTGATGATATAACGTAGCCTGCGACTGCCGATCTGCTGCGAGATAATATCTAAACTCTTTAATATCGTAACTCCTGCGCCTAAAAGCGTGGCTAATTGACGACAAAAAAGCGTCAGGTCATCCGTAGTGACGCGGTAATGCGTCTTTCTGTAGCCTAATCTGACTCCAACCCCTCTTCCTTGCCCAAGACCTCCTGAGCCCTCGGGAGATGCGGCTGAGATATTAATCACCAGTAAATCTTTTGCCTGGAGCCGGGCAATAACTTCTTCCTGGCTACTGGCCTCCTCGTAATCCGTAATCTTTCTACCGGATTTATCCCTGGCAATATAAAAGAATTTCAGCATCAATCCGCTCCCAGAGTAACTGATAAGGCTTCCTCTAACGAGGTGATACCATCACCGACCTTTCTGATTGCTGATTCGTAAAGTGTCTGCATACCGCCTGCCCTGGCCGCATCTTTTATCTTCTGAAAAGAGGCGCGTTGAGCAATTAAATCGCGGATCTCCTGATTTCCCACCATCATCTCGGCAATGCAGGTTCTTCCACGGTATCCCAATTGATTACACTTGGTACAGCCTTTGGCCTTATAGATCAACTCTGCCTTTAGTTGCGTATTCTTCAACTGTTCCGGCCCCGGCTCATAGGCCTCCTTGCAGTCAGGGCATAACTTGCGGATCAAGCGCTGGCCTACCACCAATAACAAGGAAGGAGACAGTAGATAAGGTTCAATGCCTATATCTATAAGCCGGTTTATGCTGGAAGGTGCGTCATTGGTGTGCAGGGTGCTTAGAACCAAATGTCCGGTGAGGGCTGAGCGTACGCAAATCTGGGCCGTTTCTAAATCCCTGACCTCGCCTACCAACATTACGTCCGGGTCCTGCCTTAAGAAACTACGCAGGGCAGAGGCAAAGGTCAGCCCGATCTCTGGTTTCACCTGCACCTGGTTTATCCCTTCCAATTTGTACTCCACCGGGTCCTCCACGGTAATGATGTTCTTCTCCGGACTCTTGATTTCGTTTAATATTGCATAGAGGGTAGTGGTTTTTCCGCTACCCGTCGGTCCGGTTAAGAATACCAAGCCGTAAGGCGCTGTTATGGCCTTACGCATCAGTTCTAGTTGCTTGCCCTCAAAACCCATCTGGTTTAAGTCTAAAACCACGGAACTCCTGTCTAAAATCCGCAAAACTATTTTTTCGCCGTATATCGTGGGAATGGTGGAAACCCGGATATCTATCGGCCGGTCTTCGATCTTGACCAAAATTGCCCCGTCTTGCGGAAGCCGCTTCTCGGCAATATCCAATTTGGCTAATATCTTTATCCGGGAAATAATCGGCAGGTGCAGATGTTTTGCCGGAGGGGGTATTTCGTACAATTTACCGTCTATGCGGTACCTTAAAGATATCTTGTCCTTAAACGGCTCGATATGAATATCCGAGGCGCGTTCATCAATGGCCTGACGGATAATTAAGTCCACCAGTTTTACTACCGGCGCCTCTTCGGCCCGGGCAATGAGTTTATCTAAACTTAATTCCTGTTCCCCTGTCTCTAATTCTTCTCCGACTGCAGAAATAGAAGTTATATCATAAGAGGCCTCTACCGCCTCTTTAAACATTGCCGATTTTCCGTAAAATTCTTCGATTGCCTTATTGATGTCGGATTTGGTGGCGATAACCGAATTGATTTCGCAGCCGGTCAGCCGCTTTAAATTATCCAAGAGGATTATATCCAGAGGGTCGGACATTGCCACGGTAAGCGAATTCAAGATGCGCGATAACGGGATAACCGTATTCTTATAAGCAATGTCCTGCGGGATCAGGTGTTCCAGGTCCTGGTCGCGCGCTGGCTTAAGCATCCCTGTGCCAAGGGAAAAATAAGGGATGTTAAATTGTTTCCCTAAAACTGCAACCATCTGGTCTTCCTTGACTAAACCTAATTTAACCAAGATTTCGCCCAGGCGGCCGCCCTCCTGCCTCTGGACGCTCATGGCCTTTTGTAATTGGCCCTCATTAATTAGTCCCTCTTTAATCAGCAGTTCGCCTAATCTCAGATATTTTTCTCTACCCATAGGTTATGTGTCTTACGCATTACTTTATATTTTTGCGGTTATTTTTTTCAAAGGTATTCAGACTGGTAGCAATGATGTCCTGGCGGTTAACCGCTGTAGTCGTGCCCTGCTCTCTTTCGGGGAGATTAACCCTTTTTGCCTGGGCCAGACTTACTGCGTTATCTTTAACGATGTGGGGCGTAATAAAAACCAGTAACTCGCGCTCTTTATCCTTTTCTTTATTCTTATGCCGGAAAAAGGCTCCGAGTAAAGGCAGGTCGCCTAATATCGGTAGTTTGGTAATGGTCTGGGTCTTTTCGTTACGGATTAACCCGCCTAAGACTACTGTCTCGCCATCTTTCACGCGCACGGTGGATTTTGTCGAGCGTTCTTCCGGGTCCTTGTAATAAGTGCTGCCAGTATTGCCGATTAAAAAACTGCTGGTAGAGACATCTTTTACCGTAGGCATGATAAACATCGTAATCTCGCTGCTTTCGCTATTAATCTGGGGGGTAACCCTGAGGGTCACTCCGGTCTCCACTCTCTCCGGCGTAGTGTTAGTGGTAGGGGTAGTGCCGGTGACCACGGTCTCATTTACGCCCACTGTTTCCTGGGTGGTAATCTTTATCTCTGCGGTCTCATTATTCAAAGTCAGGATTCTTGGCCGGGCAAGATACCTGGTATCGGTCTGGGTCCTTAAAAAATCCAACATCGCAGTATAGGTGTTGGTCCCGGTATTGACGGCGAGCGAGCCGGGGGTAAACATACGCTCGGCGGAAAACGGTAGATTACTACTGATGAACGGCCACATCGTGCCCATAGAAGCGCCGGTTAATACCGCGGTAAAAGGTGTCTGGCCGAATTTAAAACCTATTTTATCCACCAGATTTTTACTCACATCCAGCATCTCTACTTCCAGCATGACCTGCGCTACTGGCACATCTAAAGCCGCGATAGTCTTCTCAATAATCGGCATCCGGCTGGGGATTTCCGTAATCACCAGGCTGTTGGTGCGAAAGTCCTCTATTACTGAGCCGTGCTCGGAAAGAATTTTTTTGACTGCCCGGGTAATCCCTGAATCTTCTTCTTCTGCCCATTTGCCTTGGCTGGAAGTCGCGCCCACACCTCCAGCGCCAGTAGAGGTTGCACCGCCAGCTGTCCCAGTAGCCGAGGTGAGACTGTTGGGCCCAATCTGATTATTCATCTCTTCTTTCAAGGAAGAAGTGGAGACCGTGGCATACTTAAGATAAAAAACCTTGGTGATGGTCTCTATTTGGGGCTTACCCCAGTCCTTAACCAGGATAATGTTGGCTTGTTTATCCATTTCATAAGAAAGGTTGTTCGCCTTAAAAAGCTTGTCCATGGCCTCCTGGAGAGGAACCTTATCCAGATACAAGGTTATCTTCCTGTCCTGGACCGCTTCAGAGGCAATAAAATTCAGGCCGGACTGCATAGAAAATATCTTAAGTATGTCTTTGAGACTAGCATCCTGAAGATCCATAGAAATGGTTGTCTCTGACGGTAGAAGAGGTGCGGGAGAATCTGCGCGAACATTAAGTTTGGGAATTAACAGATACAACAAGAAGATAAAAATAAATAATCCCGACCTAAAATAATGGACCACGGGTCTCTCTGCCGATATAAGGCTGCGTAACGATGCCCTGGGCATTTTCATTTTCTCCTCCTTGATTTTTTGGTTTGCCAGTGCTTATCCCGGGCGCAACCAAACTATACTGGCGGCTGCCAAAAAAGACAATCACGCCCTGTTGATTAATAGCGATTATGCGTACGCCTTCCAAGGTATCTCCTACCTTCACTACTTTATGATTAATGATGGCCTGGGGAAAACTGCCTCCCCAGATTATCCCTTGTACCTCTAAGGAGGGAAGCGCCTGTTCGCCGGAAATCTCCGCACCTCGGGAAGAAGGTAAATTCCCAGAGGTAATATAACTCTGGAAAGGATCTCTGAGGCCGCTAGCGCTATATTCTACAGTGGGCATCTGTCCGATATCCACTCTCTCTTGCTTAGTCCCGCCGCCTTCTTTTGCCTCTAATTCTTGAGTCGGGGCAAAATCCTGGGCCAGCGATAAAGGGCCTCTCCCAAGACTACACATCAGAAATAGCGCTGTCCCTAGAATAGTTATAATAATTCCTGCCTTGCGCATCGTCATTTTAAACTTAACCCTGGAAAAAGATCAGGCTCAGGGTCAATACCGCCGTCAAACCTCCTGTTTCTTCTCTCTGCTCTGGAGTGACGGAAGATGGCCGCATATCCAGAGCCTCAACTAGATAGATCTGGGGCGAATTCTCTATCTTACTCATAAACTCACCGATATGGTGGTAATCTTGCGCACTCAAGTTTAGTTCAAAGGAGTATTTGCGGTATACCGAATAGTCCTTCTCGGGTAACGGCCTCAGGGATATAATCTTTACCCCAGTTTCCCTGGCTATATTATTAATATTATTCATTACGCTGGATAAATCTTTTTGGCCTAAGGCCTCCTTATAGGAAGCGATCCTCTTCTCTAATTGCCCGATATTGGCTAAAATCTCGTTCTTCTTAACCTCTGTCTCTTTCTTTTCTTTTAGGATACGTTCGCCCTTGGCTTGGCTTTTATAAATATTGCTGGCAATCAGCAGGGCTAAGATAATTATCGCTATGCTGACAATATTATTTTTATATTTATTAATATCTAGGTTAAGGGATATCTTTGGAAACACTTCGGCCACCTCTATTGTTTAGTGCTCTCTCTACAGGAAATCTTAAAAGACGTAGCCCTGGTCTTCTCGACCTGGGCGGTATCCACGGAAACGATATTTATCTCCTTAAAATAATTGGCAAATACAGGATTCTCTCTCAATTTCAAGAGGAAGCTGTTTACCAGGTCAAATTCTTTGCTGGGGTCACCCAGATACGCCATCCCCTCCAAGTCAAGTTCGGTTTGATTATCTTCTTTGTGGAAGGAAAAGTTAGTCAACCAGATTCCTTCCGGAATAATGCGGGGGATAACATTCAGGGGTGAAGTCAAACAGAGTTTCTGTTTGATCAGGCTGTTTAAAGTATCCAGTTTGGTTTTATAGGCGGAGTCTACGCTGAGCAATTCTTCATAACCTGCTTCTGGATTAACCGAAACCACTTTTGGGCGCCGGCTGATAATCTGCTGCAATTCCTTATTCAGAGAGAGCGTGCTCACCAGGCCATACGCAAAAGTAGCCACGCAGATTAACAGAGCCAAGGTGGCTATCTTCGGATTTATCTTCAGACCGGCGAGGAAATAGCCAAATTCTAATTTAGCGTGGGGCTCTTTCATCGCCAAGGCCTCGGCCCTGGCTGCTAAGAGATCTAACTTTAGACCTGTTTTTATCGCCCTACTTAAAGAAATACTATATCCTTTGGCAAAATTTAAAGAAGATGCATTCGCAGGTACGATAAAGCTACTGACATCTATAAACTGGGTAACCAAGCCCATTTCTTTAATAAATACCTCTAGATCCGCCTGGACCTGGCTGCTTCCTATTAAAAATATCTTTTCAATATTTTTGGCAGGAAATTTACGATGGTAATAATCTAAGGAAATGCGGATTTCTGTTTTCAGTTTTTCTAAAAACATTCCCGTTTCTTTTCCCGCGATAGTCCCCTCCTGCGGGACATTGCTCAAGATTATATCACGGCTAAAAAGAGGAAAACCGCCCTCCAGGATATTAACATTAACTTCGTCTTCTCCTTGGGTATCTGCGCTGATCACTGCCTTGACGCCCTGAGCATTAAAACCAGCCAGCCGTAAAAGCCGTAAGACGCTGAAACCGGCATATTCAATGCTGGCTATTTCCAAGTCTAATTGGCTGAAAACCGAAAAGTAGCTATCCATAGTTTCCTTCTTGATCCCTACCAATAAAACCATATTTTTATTGATGCTTTTATCGAAAAAAACTTGATGGGCTAAAACTAATTCTTCAATTTTAAAGGGCAGATATTTCTTGGCCTCAAAATTTATGGCGCTATCTACTTCATCGCGGGGAAGAACGGGCATCTCGAAAGTGCGGATAATCAAGTCTTTCCCGGAAAGGGCAATATTCGCCTGTTTGGCACTAATCTGATTCTTCCTCAGTTCATCCTTAAAAAGAGCGACCATCTTGATGTCCAAGGGTACTCTCTCCTCTAAATCACTGGCAACGATGGTCTCCTGGGGAATTTGGATACTATTGATCACCTTTTTTCCCTGCGTCTCCACCAGACTGATAAACTTAGGCCCTAAGTATATTCCCAGCGTATTCATGGCGTTTCTCCGGCTTGCAGGTCTTTGGGCAGGCGCCTGCGGCTCTTTAACCAGGCATCTACTTCTTTCCGGTCAAACCTCCAGACTCCGCCCACTTTAATCCCGGAAATCTTACCCTGATGTAACCAGTTATAAATTGTCTGCTTCTGCAATCTTAAATAATTGGCTAACTCATCAAGGTCCATCAGTCTTGACATTTTTACCTTCCTTTTTCTAAAGACAAGTAGCTCGATTAAAACATAAAATCCTTAATTTGTCAAGTGTTTTCTTATATATATTTACCTAATTTTACTTATATTTACTTAAAGGGCTTTACCTCGTCGGAAATTAAAACATACAAAACTATGATAGATTTACTCAGATTATAATAGATTACAAAAGGCAGGAGGGTTAAGGTGTGTAAGTATAGTTGGCCGTAGCACTAATACAAACTGGAATGCCAGCAGGAGGGTGACAACCCGAGACCGCATTTCCAGAAACTACGATATTAACCAAAGTGACGGATGAAGGAAGATCTGGCTCATTTATACTGCATCCGCTGCGGCAAAGCGTTAGCGTATAAGAGGCGCTGGAGGCGGGTATGGTCCAAGTTCCTGTTCTTAACATCTCAAAGGCATAATTTATTCCTGCCATGTCTGCATAATAGGCCTGGATGCGGCTGATCTGGTGGTGGGTAAGCCGGGATTGGCTAGAGATAATGCTCAAAACCACATTGGCCAAAACAATAACCACTAAGAGCGTAGCCAAGACCAGATATAAGGCTACTCCTTTCTGGGAAATTCCAGGCTTAAACATTCTTTCTCAAACTCACCCGGTAATCGCCGTTTATCTGCTGCACGATCACATGGCCTTCGCGGGCAAGCCAGCCTAAACTCATCAGAAGATTATCCCGTGGCTTATCTATGCCTTTAGTTAACTGCGAGAAAGAAACCTCTCCATGCTGGTCCAGGTAATGCCAGATATCCCCTGCCACAATGCCAATTTCGGTAATCATGCTTTTCCTCCTCCTATAATATTTTAAGATAATAAAACCTCGTGTCAACTACTTTTCTTATTATAACTTGCGCAACGCGGACAAACCGAAATCTGATCTTCTTTGGTATTGATATAGGTATAAGTGCAGACGGAACAATACCAGATGAAACGCGGGTCTAAAGACGCCTCTTTGTATTTCTGCCTTCTGGTAAATAACCAGGCGATTAAGGTTGCAGTTAAGATCAGGATAATGTATAGCGATATGGCTAGGGAGAAATCTAAACTAATCATTTTTTTGTGAGAGGTCAATCTTTACCGTCTGCCATTTGTTCTGCGGAAAAGCCGCCTCTTCAATGGAAAGATAATGCCCGATATAGCGCAAGGTCAGGAGGTCTGCCTCAAGATTTCCTGACGAGATCTTTCTTTTGATATTTATCAAACTGACATTATCCTTTAAACTTATATTAAACATCAGTTCTATGTGCACTGCCTGCCGGTCTTGGAAATAGAGCAGAAAGTTATAGGGCAGGTGCGGATAAAACATCATTACCGGCTCTTTCTTTCTCCAGGGACCAGGCCCAAGTTGTGTCTGGGACACGAAAACCATCTTCTCGCTATTAAAGACTAAACCCACTGCCGGCTTAAGGTATACGTTACTTATCGGGGGATATACTTTATTGGTCTGCGGCAACAGCGGGGCTGTATGCGGCAGGGGGGCCATTTTTAAATCCGGATGCTGCCGGCGCGGTACCAGATCTGAGTTGCGCAGAACCATTCCCCAAAAAGTAGTTGGCGTATAATTTGCCGGAGGTATCTTATCGCCGAAAGAAAAACCGAATAGACTAAATACCGTCATATGCCCTAAAAAAGAAACCAAAACTGTCCTTCTAAAAATCACGCTCATTCCTGATTAGTGGCGATATTAATCTGGCTGATGCCGAGGTCCCTGGCCATGTCCCAGATTTCCACCACCCTGCCTAAAGACGCGCGTCGGTCCGACTTAATCAGAATGGATTGTTTCCTTTTGGCCGCCTGTTTAAGCAGGAGCCTTAACTCATCCATAGTAATCACCTTGCCATTTGCGTAAATCACATTTTCTCCTGAGACAATTATTTCTATATTCTCATATTTTACGATCTCGCTGGTGACTGCCTTGGGTAAGTTAACCTTTATGCCCGGCTGGATCACAAAACTTGAGGTGAGCATAAAAAATATCAGCAACTGAAAAATCATATCAATCAAAGGGGCGATATCAATCTGCCTTAAGCCGTGCTCCAATTTCATATGCCTTTTAAATCTCATCTTTCCCCCTTATTCAGTCAGGAAATTTACGAATTCAGTCGCCGCCTTTTCCATTTCCAAGATAAAACTATTTACCCGGTTAACCAGGTAATTGTAAGCGACAAATGCCGGGATAGCCACGATCAAACCGGCAACGGTAGTCAGGAGTGCCTCCCAGATGCCGCCGGCTAAATCGCCGGGCGACACCGGATGAAAAGAGACGGACTTGGCTTGGATCACCTGAAAACACCTGACCATGCCGGTAACCGTACCGAGCAAACCTAAAAGGGGAGAGATATGCGCGATGGTCGCCAGGGCATGCAGATTCTTTTCCAGCCGCGGTATTTCATAAAGGGAGGCGTCTGCAATGGCCTCCTTAATCTGCGGTCGGGAACGGTCGTATTTTAAGATCCCCGCCTTCAAGATATGCGCGATGGGGCTGTTGATATTCTCGCAAATCTGCAAGGCCTCTTTGGTCTCATGCCGTTTCAATCTTTCTAAAATACTATTCAAGAATTCCTGCATATCTATCCTGATCTTATACAGATGAAAAAATTTTTCCAAAATTATCGCCAGGGCAAAAATGGAGCATAAAAGTATCGGCCACATCACCGGCCCGCCTGCCAAAAATACCTGCCATAAACTCATCTTATATAAATCCATCTTTGCTCCTTTTAATTATTTGACTCTGGTTTTTATCCAGTCCACCCTCTCCTGGGCAAATTTTGCTTCCTTGGC
>CAZKSS010000030.1:0-13922 GCA_964555545.1 uncultured Planctomycetales bacterium | reverse complement strand
AGGCACTATAATTAATATCTGTTCCGCTAGCAAAATACCCCCGGGCGATGGCGCATGCTAACGTTGTGCCACTACCCATAAATAAATCATTAACATGGAATGGCCCATAGCCAATAAGATATTCATCCATTAATTTTTCTACTAACTGGGGAATAAACTTGGCAGGATAGCGATGATAACAATGCGTTAATTTAGAAGTTTGACTTGGCGTAACGCCTTCAAAGCTCCAATCATGAGAAATCTTAGTTTTTCTAAATAAATCTAGAATTTGATTTGAATCAAGAATTTTATCTTTAGCCTGTAGTTTTTCTAAGAGAATGGTCTGCATAATCGTTAAATAAAAAACCTTCGCCATTTCTAGCGAAGGTTTTAATTATTTTAACGTGGCAGTTCCCCCTTCGAAACGTACCACTCTACCCTATTTTCTAAATATAAAATTACCACGGAACCCTGCTTTTGTCAATTACTTTTATGACAAAAAAGGGGTGGCTGACGGGGATCGAACCCGCAAACCTTCTGAGCCACAGTCAGACGCGCTAACCGATTGCGCTACAGCCACCATAACACTATGAATGAACAATGGCGTGACAATTACAACATAACCATTCAAGATTACTAATATTATTATTTTTACGATCACCGTCTATATGATGAACTATGAGTACCCTCTTATCGGAAATTCCGCAACTTCTACATTTAACCGGAATTTTATGCCTTCTCATTAAGGCGCGATAGGCACTTTCTCCAATAATCCAATTGGGAGCATTAACGCCACAACGCACGTTTTTATTTTCCCAAGAGCAGTGGCACTTTTTTGAACAAAAGAATCTTTTATTTCTAGATTTCCTATAGTCTCGGGGAGTTCTATAAACTTTCTTACCGCAATTCTCGCACTCTACCCACTTGCCATTAAACTGAGATTTAGTGCGGCATTTTATTGAACAATATTTACCCCATCCTTTATTTATATGAAAGGGTTTTGAATAGAACTCTTTCCCGCAAATCCTACATTTCCGAATCGGCATAATTTAATTATATCAAAGAACAGGAATTGTGTCAATATGTTGAGATAAGCCACAGTCTGATGCTCTAACCAATTGAGCTATAGCCACCACTATTCTTTTTTCTCTTTCTTAAAGGAATCTCCTACGGCCTTGACGATTTCTTTGCCGGCGGAAATTGTGCCGCCGATGACCGCAGTGGTTAAGTCTGTCGCGCCTTTAATCGTGCCCTGCACCAGATTTGCCGGGAGGCTTAAGACATCCTGCGTCTTAATACCGCCGCCCTTTCTCCCCTGCGCGAGTTTGTCCTCAAAGGCCATCTTGATGTTTCCGAAACCGAACTCCGGCCGGTCCATCTTCGTGCGGATGGTAAAATCCAAAACAATCTTGCCCTGGTTCATCGTCCGAAAAATATCCAGCACCACATCGGTAATCTTCTCGGCCTTCTCCGCCTCTTCTTCCGGCGGGCGCGGCTTGCGCACAATGTCTGTCAGTTCCAGGTGGCAGTCGGCAGTGAGATTATTATGCAGGCCCTGGAGGTCGCTAGTAAAATTGAGTTTTGCGCTTTCAATGCGCGCCTTTTCCAGGTCCACCCACGCCGAATAATAGGGATAGAGATAGACCCCGTCAATATCGCGCACCTGCACCTTGGCCTGCATATCTCTTTTGAAAGGATTAATCCAGCCCTCTGCCTCTATGCTGCCTTCCTCCCGGCCCTCTTTCCAGGGAATTTTTCCTTTGAGCTGGAAATTCGCGATGGCCGAGCGCGGGATAAGGTATAAGTCGCTAAGATCAAAATTTATGTCTTTGAGCGTAATGGTGATGCCTGCGGGGCCTACAGTATGGTCAATAAAATTAATCTTGCCGTCTTTGATCTCAACCTGCTTCAAGACCAAAGGCAGATGCCGATTATTGCCCGGTTTTACCTGCGGTGGCTGGGGTGGCTTAAGGCTTGGGCTTGTCTGCGGCAGAGAAGCAGGCGTGTCTGGGGCAATGCGCTCCTCGGCCTTTTGCGAGGCCGCCGCTGCCTCAGCCGGAAATCTTTCGTAAGTCAACTCTGGCTTGATAATCTCAAGTCGGTTCAGGGCAAGGCGGCCGAAGAGTAGAGACGCAAGACTAGGAGAAATTAAGATAGAATCCACCTTTGCCGTTCCCTCAATATTCAGATTCTTAATCCGGATATCCAGCGGCGCGCTAATGGCAAAATCGCCGAGAGTAACTTTTTTCTGGGTCAGGTTTTGCAGTTGGCGGATAATTAAGTTGCGGCCTTGGAAGACTAGAAAGAGATGCAGCGCCGTAAAACCGCAGGCCAGAATTATCACCGCGGCAAAGAATATTTTTATCCAGAATTTTTTCATATTTCTTTATAAATGGCGTCCCTGGCGTGAGTCGAACACGCGACCCTCTGCTTAGAAGGCAGATGCTCTATCCAACTGAGCTACAGGGACATTTTTATTTTCTCAAATCGGGGAGGTGAGACTTGAACTCACGACCTCTTGGTCCCAAACCAAGCGCTCTAGCCAAACTGAGCCACTCCCCGTTTAGTCTTCATATTATAAATAGGAATATAGCAAATGTCAAAATGTTTAGGGAGTAAAATTAATGTTGAGGCGGCACGTTTATGCTCGCAGATGCGCTCGGCTGCACACTAACGCTGGGGGCCGGACTCGGCTGCACACTAACGCTGGGAGCCGGCGTAGGTTGGGTAAGATTGGCTGATGGCGCAGGCGGCGCGTTCTGGACCACAATGTTCACTCCGGATTCAATGAGTTGCAGGAGTTGCTTGGCTCTCTGTTCATTAGGCGAAATTTCCAGCGCCGCTTTTAATTCTTTTTTCGCGTCCTCTTTATCGTTGAGACTCAGATAAAGCGCCGCCAAATCAGTATAGAGCACCGGCTGCCGCGGATTTGACCTGATCGCCTCCAGTAAATTCTGTTTGGCCAGGTCCAGTTTGCCCTGGCGTTGGTAAATCATGGCCAGGCCCCGGTATGACTCCCAGAGGTTGGGGTTATAATAAACTGCCTTTTTGTATGCCTCTAACGCTTCGTTAATTTTACCCTCTGCCTCGTAAACGCAGGCGATATTATTATAGGGATCGGCATAGGTCGGCGCAAGTTGGCTGGCGGTCTGATATTCCTGCATCGCCTTGTCCAGTTGGCCTTTTCGGAAATAGACATTGCCTAAATTGTGGTGGGAATTGACGCTGTCCGGAGAAACCCTTAGCGTTGCCGTCCAGAGGTGCTCCTCGTCTTTCCAGTCAATATTTCTGATGATCGTCCTTGCGGTGAGGCCGGCGATAATCAGGAAGAAAAGAAAATAGGTGAAGGTCTTCAGGTATTTCACGTCGGAGAATTTCTTTAAGGCCATGGCGATACAGACGAAGATCCCGATGGAGCCGAAATACATATACCTCTCGGCCATATGCGAGGCCACCCGCAGGGGAGTAAGCGTAACCAACAGCGAAAGAAAAAAGAAGGAGAGCCAGAAAAAGACCGCGCGGTTACGCCAGTAGGCATAGGCCACGGCCAGAAAATAAGTAATCAGGCTAATAGTCCTGACGGCATATTCGCCGTAACTGAAATTGGTCTTGGAATAATAAAAGGTAAAATCTTTGGGGAAAAAAATGAGTTGCAGGTAGTAACTGACGGTGATGGGAATATGCAGGAAGGGATTCTCCGTCCGGTTCTGCAGGGCAAACTGGGTTTTTAAGACATAAAACCTCTGTTGCAGGCGCATAATATAGACGACGGAGATCAGCGCCGTGATGATAAAAAAGGGAAGGGTCTTCTTCCAGTTCCGGGGCAATTTTCCCGCGGCCACCTCCCAGGTAAACAAGACCAGCGGCATAATCACCGCCTTTTCCGACGAAGAAACCGCCAGCAGATAAGCCAATATGGAGAGATAGAAAAAGACCTTTCTCTTCTCGGCTAAGATATAAAAAAGAAAACAAAAGAGGAGAAAATTGGCATACTGCGTGTAGACGCCTCCGGAGACCCAGGTTATGCTCTCGGTCAGCACCGTGTGCACCGCAAAAAGCCCGGCGGCAAAAAGGGCCGTAGGGAACTCAAAAAGCAGGCTGACGATAAAATAAATCAGCCAGACCGAACCCAAGTGTATCAGGACGTTGTATAACCTATGGGCAACGGGGTTGGCGCCGAAAAACTTGTAAATCACGGCCATCATAAAGGAGTGGAAATAAAAAAGCGGCGGCACCCAGAAAAAACGCAGTCTCTCAATATCGGGATTATCCTTGATAGAGGGGATATCGTCGGAAAGGAGTTCGTTTTTCAGGCAGTTGGTATAGGCAATAAAGACCAGGGCAGCCAAGAGGAGCAGGTATTTCCAGTTCTCTTTAAACCAGGTCCGGAAATTAAAACCCGGCATAATCTCAAAGGGGCTGCGTAGACCAGGCACGGTATGCTCGGCGAATTTCTGGTATTTATCGTCACGCCAGATTTTCTTGAGGTATTCCTGGATTTCTTTTTCCGGCACGCCCAAATCCGCGGCGATCTTAGAGACCGGAAAGCGGCTGATATTTTTGCGGAGATATTTTTTCTGTGTCTTGCTTAAGCCCATCGTATCTTATTGCCAGTTGCCCACATCGTCGCCGCTTTCTATGCCGTCCTTGCCCAGAGAATATAAATCATAATCCTGCGGCCGGTGGGTGCCGGGATATTTATACTGGTAAGGCCTGCCCCAGGGATCAGTGGGTTTCTTTTCCAGATACGGCCCTTTCCAGTTTGCAGCCGAGGCCGGCGCGGTGAGCAAATCATCCAGGGTTGAAGGGTAAGAGCCGTTGTCCATCTCGTAAAGTTTAATCGCCGTGGCGATATTTAAGTCCACATCCGCCTTGGCCACCGCGTTTCTGGCCTGCTCGGAACGACCGGCCATGCGCGGCACAATCATCGCCACTAATACGCCGATTATAATTACGACTAACATCAGTTCCACTAAGGTAAAAGCCTTATTCCGCATCATCGCCCTCCTTTATCTATCCAAAACTACACAAAATTAAATACCAAATATAAAATATAAAAAATCAAAAACACATACCAAAAATGTAAAAATTTAAGGAGTTAGACACTTTTTGCGTTTTTGATATGTATTTTTGATATTTGATTTTTTATTTTTGATTTTTTAATACTCGTGCCACTCCCTAATCTTTTCTTGATTAAACAATACCGTGTATTTTATCGCCGGACGGCCTAAGACCTCGGTGTCAATCTGTAAATTGAGGTTTTCCGACTTTACGGTAATCAGGCCTTTGCTTAAGACCTGTAAAATTTTTGCCTCATGAGCAGCGGAAAAACCCGCCAGCGCACGCAAGTCTTCAATAATTTTTGCGCTATCCGTAAAAACTCCGTCGTCTTCAGTCCCTTCTTTCCCGTCTTCGCCGGCGCGAAACTGCCGGATAATCCTGATAGATTCGTCGTCAAAGCCCAGGGCCTTGAGCACTTCTCTCCCTGCGGTATTGATATTCACCCTGCCCTCGCCGTAGACGGTGACAAAATCCTTCAACTGCCCGTATATCTCTGGCGTCATATCCTCAACCAGCAAGAGTTCCTCTTTCAGGGCAAACGGCCGTAATTTAGAAGCCATAATCTTCTGCGCCAGGTCGCTATCTAATCCCGGCAGGCGCTGGATAACTTCAAAGGGCGCGCTATTGATATTAATTTTACTCTCTTCGTCTATGATTGTATAGATAAATTTACCGCGGCCTAATTCCGTCTCCTGTTTTGTCCTGAATTTGTTTAAGGCGTCAAATTTAGTAGTATCTTTTTTTCTTGCGTAGCGCGCATAGATTACGCCGGACTTGGCCAGATACTGGCTGATAATCCTATTCTCCATATATCGGGTCAGGCTCAATTGCGCGGAGACGATGCCGTATAAACCCGCGGCCAGCACGGCAAAGATGGCCAGAATCCAGAGAGCGGTAATTAGAACGCTTGCCCTTTTAAGATACGGGGATGAATACGGTCTTCGTGCCTGCTTCATCTTTCAATTTTGCCTTTAATTGCACCGCCGGAAATACCCCCTGCTCTTTTTTCCATTCCGGGGCCCAGGTATATTCTTCTTTGTCTTGGTCAAAATAAAGGTAGCCGAAAGAAAATTCATCTAAGGAGGCCACCTGCTTCTCCTTATATTTACCCTGGAGTTTCTCGGAGAGCGCGTCTTTTAAGTCCATCTCCCGACGGATGAGCGCCTTTTGCGTGGCTTCAAATTTATAGTTGACCTTGACTGCGGTATCGCCCTGGAAAGTGAGAAAAGAAATCTCCTGCGCCTTGCCCTCAAAACCCACTGCAGGGATATTATTTACGGCCTGGCGTAAATCCCGCGAGACCGTCTCCAGCGCCGAGAGGACATCCAGCGAAGAGGCACTTGCGCTTTTCGCCCTGAACCAAATCTTCATCCCGGCGGCAAGACTTCCGGCAATGCCCACCCCGATGATGGCAAAAATCGTCAGCACCACCAGCGTCTCCACTAATGTGAACCCTGAACTTCTATTTCTTTCTCTCCACATACGCCACCAGCACCTCATCTTTATCTTTATTGCCTTCCTTCCAGGAAAGCGTCAAGGTTACCTCATCTATCGGGCTCTTCTTTGTCTCTTCTGCCGCGGCTATTTCCAGGGGGGCGATCTCCGTCCGGAAAATGGCCTTGCGCTTACCCAAGGCCACCTCTTCTTCCTTGGTTTCCCGGGGGCTATCCTCGGCGATGATCTCTTTATTCTCCGCCGCCATCTCTTCTAATTCACCCATTTTTTCTTCTAGAAACCGAATGGCTGATAAGCGGTTTACTGCCGTTTCTAAAACCTCCTGCGTGGTTAAAAAAGAACGCAAGACCACCACTATCCCGATGGAGAGAATGGAAACGGCAATCATCAGTTCCACCAAGGTAAAACTTTTCTTAGGCATCTGAATATTAAATTACGGCTAAACTAATCGTTGTCTCCAATTTCAGCAGTTCCGCCTGCGGGTCTTTGGGGGCGATGTTTAATTTATCAAGTTTTATCAGCAGGGCGCTATTCTGGATTTTGTAGAGAAAGTCGTAGATCTTATCGGGGCTGCCCTCGGCGCGCAGCTCGGCATTATACTTTTTATAACCCGCCGCGCTCTCCGCCTGGCTCTGGGGGGATAAATTTACGATGGAGATGCCGGATTCCTGGGCCATCCTCTCTATCTCTTTTAAAAACTTTGCGATGACCTCCTGTTCCGAGGCGTTTTCCGCTACTTTTAGATAACTCTGATAACTACGGTATTCGCTACGTATCTTATCCTTATCATTCTCTATCTCAATGCCGGACTTCAGGTCTGCCTCTTCTGCCTTAATCTGCTGGCTCAGTTCTTTTATCTTCAGGCGGAGAGTAGAGAAGACAAACCTTTCCAAGAGAAAAATAAAAACCGCTATACCGATAACCGAGGCGATAATCTGGTCCCTTCTTTTAAGTTGGGGTAACTTCATTTCTTTATCTGGAGTTCTTCAATGGTGAATAAAAAGATGATTTCAAAGTTAGTCACTTCCTTGTCCTCTAATTTCCTGGTGCGCGTGGACTTGGCTGCGGCATCCTTAAAATACTTGGAATCCTCAATGGTCGTGACAAATTTAAAGACCTCAGAAGGCTGGCTCCCCCGGCCTTTCAGGGTCAGGTGTCCTGAC
The DNA here is from genome assembly GCA_964555545.1 of uncultured Planctomycetales bacterium. Lineage (GTDB taxonomy): Bacteria > Omnitrophota > Gorgyraeia > Gygaellales > Profunditerraquicolaceae > CAZKSS01. The sequence goes on along the minus strand of CAZKSS010000030.1, from coordinate 6,264 downwards.
TCATCGGCAACAATGCTGTCAATGGCTATATTAGGCGGGGTAATCTTCTGTAACTCTCCCACCATGGCCAAGAAATATTGCCGGCGGTAGAGAAAATCTTTGACAAACTTGATGCGTTGATAATCGCGCAGGAGCCCGCCTACGTCTTTTTCTATGGAGGCGTTGTATTGCTGTAGCCTGCGAAGATACCCCTGCTCGTTGCTTAATTTCCCCCAGGAGAATAAAAGCAAGGCGCTGAAAAAATAAATCACCAGGCTTCCGATAATCATCAGTTCGCGCGTCCTCTCTCTGAGGGTCTTCCTGATCTGTATCTCAGGGAGTATGAAGGAAATTCGCTTGGGGAAATCTTCCAGGGCAAACTGCGACACCGCGCTGAAGGAAATATTTTTGGGGATATCCCTCTTCTTGGCTTTAAGCAGTTGAGGCGAGTGAGGCAGGCTGATAAGTCTCACCGGAATATCAAATTCCTTGTGCATCAATTTCTCCAGTTCCACCACCAGCGGCGCACCGGAAAGAAAAATTTTCAGGGGATTTTTATTTGATTCCTCATTGTGGAAAATCACCAGGGACTGGCGCACCTCGCCTAAGAGTTTGGTCATTTCCGTCGGGCCGAAGGTGTCTTTTAACTCCATAGCAATGCCGCGGTTGAAGAGAATGTGCTCGCGGTTAAAGATGATAAAATCCGTGTAAGCGGAATCTACGTCCAACGCCAGGTATAAATCCGTAGGGCTAACTTCAGATTTTTGGGTAGAGAGCACGAACTCCCAGATCCCGTAAGAACTCAAGCACATCCGGTCAATAAATAAACCTGCCGCCTCTAAAATCTTTGCCTGCCTCTTCAGGATATCGCGGTGCACTATCGCCAGCATCAACTTGGTATAGTTCATTTCATCCGTGCCGAAAACGACATAATCAAAAAGGACCTCCTCTTTTTTATAGGGGACAATCCTGCCGATATGCAACTCTAGCATCTGGTCAATTTCTTTTCTGTCGCGGGAAGGTAGATGCAGGGTCCTGACGGTAACCTGATTGCGCGGGACGCAGACCACTACGGGGTGGGGCCGGATCTTCTCCTGGCGGAAGATACCGGAAATTAGCTCGCTGATTTTTTTATCGTCCAGGTCGGCGATAGACCTAAAGAGGCAATCGGTAAGTTGGCGCTGTTTGACAAACGATTTCGCCGTAACGATCTTAAGATACTGCTCGTTAATCTCTATAGCGACAGGGGCTTTCATTTAAAAGATTTACTAAAGTTAAACCAAATATAAAATATAAAAAATCAAAAACACAAACCAAAAATGTAAAAATTTATTTTCTACCCTTCATAGTCAAAATACTCGAAGCAAATATATTGGCTAATTCCTTTGTCTCTTGTAAAAGCCAATCACATTCTCCCAATGCTTCTTTTAAAACAAGCCCAGTATCGGAAAGAATAGTCAGCCAAAACTTTGATTCGTTAGCAGACTTAAGAGAATGACTGAAAAAATTTTGATAATCCTTCTTTGAACTTGCACTTTGAGCCTCAAAGTAGTTTGCTCCGATACTTGTGCCGCTGCGCATAAGTTGGCCGACTATCTCGCGGGTTACATTATCTTTAGGTAAACTGCTCAGAAACTTTACTAACCGCATTATATATTTGTAAATCCTATCTTTAAATTCTTTTTTTAAGGCTTCTTTATCCATCTTTTATTTTTGCATTTTTGATATGTATTTTTTATTTTTGATATTTGATATTTGATTTTACAATAATCTGGATTAGCCTTCTCAATGCACCATCTGGGTAATCTGCAGCGTCGGCAAGAGTATGGACAAGACGATAGTCCCTAAAATTAACCCCAGGCCCAGGATGAGCAACGGTTCCAACAGCGAACTAATCAAGAGAATATCCGCCTCCACCTGTTGGGAATAGGCATGCGATATTTCTTCCAGGACTTCTCCCAGGCGCCCTGACTCTTCGCCTACGGCAATCATTTTGGTAAAAAATTTGGGCAGGCCGGTATAGGTATCCATACTCTTGGCTAGACTCTCGCCCGCAGCCACTTCCGTATAGACCCGGCGCAATTCCGCTTTTAATTTCTCGTTCTCCAAGATGCGCGTGGAAATCTCCAGCGACTTCAAGGCCACTACGCCGCTGCTTAAAAGCAGGCTCAAGGCCCGGGTGAAGTTGACCAATTCTTTATTGTCTATCAGGCGCCTGATCAGGGGGATGCTCATCCCGATAATCCTGGCGACACGTTTAAAGAACACCAGGCCCTTGCGTAAATATATTGCCGCCGCCAGAATGACCACTAACCCCGCCACCCAAAACCAACTCTTCCGTGAGAAATCGCTTAAATCCAGGATAAACTTAGTCAGGGCAGGCAGGTTCTGGCGGGAACTTTCAAAGATGGGCTTCAGTTTTGGGACCACAAAACTAATCAGCACAAATATACTCACCAGCCCTACTGTCAAAAGCAAAATCGGATAGGCCAGGGCCACCTTTATTTTCGTCTTTAAACTCTGCTCGCGGGATAAATAATCGGTAATCTGCTCAAAGGCAAAATCCAGCCGGCCGGTGGCCTCCCCGGCCTTGACCAGATTGACAAACAAGGAAGAAAATGCGTCGGGAAATAATTCCAGGGTCTCGGAAAATGTCTTTCCTTCTTTTGCCTCTTCGTAAATCTGTGAGATAATCTCTTTGAGCCGGGCATTATCCGTCTGCTCGTAAATGGTCTTCAAACTGGAGAGCAATTCTACCTTGGCATGCAAAAGGGTGAGCAGTTCCTGGGCAAAGATCAAGGTATCCTTGGGAGAAATTCTCTTGCCTCCCCCCTTCATCTTCGCGGGCCGGGCTTTTTCCTGGGTTGCTTCGGCCTGGCGGATGTCCGTGGGAAAGAGATTCTGGGCGCTTAGTTTATTTAAGGCCTCCTCCTGGTCCTGCGCCTCAATAATACCCTCAATGACCTGGTCTAACCCCCGCTTGGCTTTATAGACGAATTTCATTTTATTCCGCCTCTAATTCCGCTACCCGGAAAACCTCTTCCGGGGTAGTGATGCCCATTTTTATTTTTTCTATTCCCGATTCCAGTAAGGTCCGAAAGCCCAATTCCCTGGCCTTATTTTTAATCTGGCTGGCCGAGGCCTTCTGCAGGATCAATTCCTGAATCTCGTCATTAATGAGGAGGATTTCGTAGATGGCGGTGCGGCCTTTGTAGCCGATGTTTTTACAACTGTCACAGCCCTTGCCGTGATAAATTTTTATCGCCTTCAGGGAATCCGGGAGCATGTCCTTATCCTTCATCTCTACTTTGCAATTGGGGCAGATGAGCCGGACTAACCTCTGGGAAATAAAGGCGTTTACCGACGAGGCCACCAGGTACGGCTCAATGCCGATGTCCAAAAGGCGCGTGGCGCCGGAGCAGGCGTCATTGGTATGCAGGGTTGAGAAAATCAAATGCCCGGTAAGCGCGGTGCGGATGGCCAACTCTGCGGTCTCTAAATCGCGCACCTCTCCGACCATCATAATATCCGGGTCGTGGCGCAGGATACTGCGCAGGGCATTGGCAAAACTAAACCCGATCTCGGGCCTGACCTGGATTTGCATAATCCCCATCAGTTCGTATTCAATGGGGTCTTCAATAGTGATAATCTTCACCGCGTCTTTGTTGAGTTTGCTCAGGCAGGCATAAAGGGTGGTGGTCTTGCCGCTTCCCGTCGGGCCGGTTAAAAAGATAATCCCGTGGGGCCTGGCCATTACGCCTTCTAAGTTCTTGAGGTCGTCGGGAAGGAACCCCAGGTCGTCCAGATTAAAGAGCAGGTGCACCGGTAGAATCCTAATCACCACATTCTCGCCGTAGAGCGAGGGGATTACCGAAATCCTTAAGTCCACCTGTTTATCCTGAATTTTGATGATGGCGCGGCCGTCCTGCGGGAGGCGGCGCTCCACCACGTTTAAGTTGGAAAGTATTTTAATACGCGAGACAATGGCCGGATGCAGGTATTTTACCTGTTCCGGCAGACGCATATCATAAAGGATGCCGTCAATGCGGTACCTGACGCGCACCTTATTGCGGTAGGGCTCGATGTGGATATCCGTAGCGCGCGCGCCTACGGCCTCGCTCAATATCTGATTGACTAACTTGACTACCGAGGCGTCTTCCGCAGACTTTTCCAGGTCATCAATATCTTCAGCAGGGACTTTCACCCGGCGTTCCGTAGCCGTGGTCTGGGTGAGAATTTCCTCCACGGTCTCCGCGCCCACGCCGTAATAACGCCGCAAGGCCAGGAGTATCTCTGCCTCCGTTGCCAGAACCCTCTCCACGTCGTAACCCAAGTGCAGTTTTAAATCCTCCATCGGCCAGACTGCCAAGGGGTCGGAGACGGCAATGGTGAGGACCTTGCCCTTGATGCTTAAGGGCATAAATTTATAATGCCAGACAAATTTTGCCGGCACGGCCTTGATGACCTCATCCGCCACTGGCAGATCCTTCAGGCTCGGGTAGAAAGGAAGGGCCATCTGCTCTGCCAGCGTCTTTAAGAGTTGCTCCGGGGTAATCAGTCTCATCCGCACCAAGGTCTTGCCGATGACCTCGCCGGTCTTATGGCTCTCCTGGAGCGCCAGCATCAGTTGCTCCGGCTTAATTAAACCCTTCTGGACTAATAATTCGCCTATCTTGGGCATATGATGTCCCCTCGTTATCTAAAGTTAATACCAAATATAAAATATAAAAAATCAAATACACATACCAAAAACGCAAAAATTTTTACATTTTTGATATGTGTTTTTGATATTTGATTTTTGATATTTGATATTTCTAAGTCCTCCTTTAACCTTCCAACGCTCCTACCATATAGAACTTTTCTTCGGGCACGGAGTCCACCCGGCCGCTGATAATTTTCTCGCAGCCGGAAAGCGTCTCTTCCAGCGAAACATAAATTCCTTTGTGCCCGGTATAGGCCTCGCCGGTGAAAAAGGGCTGGGTGAGAAAATATTGCAATTTTTTCGCGCGCTCAAAGATAATCCGCTCCTGCCGGGACAACTCTTCCTTACCTATAATAGAGACGATGCGCTCTAAGTCGCGGTATTTCTGAAAGTGCCGCATCACCTCCTGGGCAATATCAAAATGCCTTTTCCCGACGATAGCCGGGTCAATAAAACTGCTGGTGGACTGTAACGGATCTATGGCCGGGTATAAACCGCGCTGGACATATTCGCGCGAAAGCACCAGCATAGAATCCAGATGCGAGAATATCGCCACTACTGCCGGGTCAGTCAGATCATCCGCCGGCACGTAAACCGCCTCCACCGCAGTAATACTTGAGCCCTCCTGGGACCTGATGCGCTCGTGGAACTCGCTGATCTCGCTAGTCAGAGTCGGCTGGTAGCCGGTCTCCGACGGAATTCTCCCCAGGAGCGTAGAAATCTCCGCGCCGGCCTGGGCAAACCTGAAGACATTATCCATAAAAAACAAGACTGCCTGACCTTTTTTCTGGATGGATTCGGCAATGGCTATTCCGGTCTGGGCGGCTTCAAAGCGCGCCCCTGGCGACTCGTTCATCTGACCGAAAACTAAGATGGAGCGCTCCAATAGCCCGGTGCGCAGGAATTCATAATACAATTCATTTCCCTCTCGGATACGTTCGCCTACGCCGGAGAAGACGCAGGCCCCCTTATGCCGGGTAATGATATTGTGGATTATTTCCAGGATCAAGATGGTCTTGCCCAGGCCTGCGCCGCCTAAGACGCCGGTCTTTGAGCCCTTGACTAAAGGAGACAATAAATCCAGACATTTAATCCCGGTCTCCATAATTTCAAATTTAATCCCTGCCTCCTCCTCGCCCAAACCCACTTCCTTTATCTTCAGATAATGGTTGCGGGTAGGAATGGTCTCTTTAGAGGCAATCGCTCCTTTGCCGTCAATAGGGTTGCCTAAGACATTGACCACCCGGCCGTAAAGGTTTTCTCCCGCAGGAACCTTAAGCGCTCCGCCGATGGGATTACACACGGCATTACGCTGCAGGCCGTAGGTGTAATTCAAGGCAATGCACCGGCAGATGTTCGGCTCGTGGTGCTCCACTACTTCCAGCACCACGTTGGTTCCGTCAATAGTCTGCGTAGACATTATATCATAAATTACCGGCAATTTTTCGCTTTCAAATTGCACGTCCACCACCGAGCCGTAGACTGAAACTATTTTTCCCGTTAAGTTATTCATATTATTAAATCAAGTTAATACCAAATATAAAATATAAAAAATCAAAAACACATACCAAAAAGGTAAAAAT